>CAYNIS010000400.1:0-3674 GCA_964397055.1 uncultured Rhodospirillaceae bacterium
TCGGCACCCCGCCGCCGTAATGGTCGCGCGCGATGTCCCAATAGCCGCGGGCCCCTTCCGGCTGGGTGACGGCGATCGCGAACGGCCCCTGGAGGGCGGTGAATTCGGAGATCATCTCCCGCCAGATGCGCCCGATCGCGGCCATCGGCAGCGGCCCTTCGTGCCGGTCGGCGAGGCGCCGCAGGATCACCGCCTCACGCGCGGGCCGGAGGGCCGGCGAGCCTTCCGCCTTGACCTTGCCGATGGCTTCCACGACGCGGGCGCGCTCGATCAGGAGGTCGTGCAGCCCCAGGTCTATGCGGTCGATCTCCTGGCGCAGCTGGTCCAGGGAAACATCTGAGAGGGAAGCATCTGAGAGAGACATCGGGGCCGGTATCGATCCTGGACAGGAATGGGCCCCCGAGCTCCCGGGGGGAGCCGGCTGCCGGGGTATTCCCATGGCGGTTGACGGGGTGCGGGCGGACACGGTCCTCCCATCCCCTCGCGATAGTGATAGTCTCGGCAGGGTCGAAAAGCAAAGGGTGGGCGCGTTATCTCTCGACGCTGGCCCGCCGATCAGAGAAAGGCCCCGATGGCAACCCAGCCTGTCGAACAGCTCCTGTCCTTCGATCCCGCCACCCTGCCGTGCGAGCGCGCGGTCCTGGCGGCGGACCGGCCGATGCCGCTCGACTGCGGGGCCGAACTCGGCCCGTTCACCCTGGCCTACATGTCGTACGGCACGCTCAATGCGGACCGGTCGAACGCGATCCTGATCTGCCACGCGCTGACCATGGATCAGTATGTCGCGAGCCCGAACCCGGTGACCGGCAAGCCCGGCTGGTGGTCGAACATGGTCGGCCCGGGCAAGCCGATCGACACCAACAAGTACTATGTCCTGTGCGCCAACGTGATCGGCGGCTGCATCGGATCGACCGGTCCGCTCGACATCAACCCAACGACGGGGAAGGCCTGGGGCCTCGATTTCCCGGTGCTGACCATCGCCGACATGGTGCGCGCCCAGGTGCTGTTGCTCGACCACCTCGGCATCGACAAGCTCTATTCCGTCATCGGCGGGTCGATGGGCGGGATGCAGGTGCTGCAGTTCGCGGTCGACTATCCCGACCGCACCGTCTCCGCCATCCCGATCGCGACAGCCAGCCGGCACACGACCCAGAACATCGCCTTCCACGAGGTCGGGCGCCAGGCGATCATGGTCGATCCGGACTGGTCCGACGGCGCCTACCACCTCGAGGGCCGGCGCCCGCGCCGTGGCCTCGCCGTCGCGCGCATGGCCGCGCACATCACCTATCTGTCGGAAGTCGCCCTGCATCAGAAGTTCGGCCGGTCGCTCCAGGACCGCTCTTCGCTCAGCTACGGCTTCGGTGCGGATTTCCAGGTCGAAAGCTACCTGCGCCATCAGGGTTCGACCTTCGTCGACCGCTTCGACGCCAACTCCTATTTCTACATCACCCGGGCGATGGACTATTTCGACCTCGCCGCCGAACATGACGGCCAGCTGGTCGAGGCGTTCCGCGACACGCCGGTCCGGTTCGCGCTGATCTCCTTCACCAGCGACTGGCTATTCCCGACCTCCGAGTCGCGCGCCCTCGTCCACGCGCTCAACGGGGCGGCGGCCAATGTCAGCTTCGTCGAGATCGAGAGCGACAAGGGCCACGACGCCTTCCTGCTCGACGAGCCGGAGATGCTGCGGGTGATCGAGGGCTTCCTCGACGGCCTGGGAGAGGTGCACCAGGATGACGCCCCGGTCGCCTCGCCGCTGGCGCCGACCGATGTCCGCGTCGATCTGAAACTGATCGCCGACATGATCGAACCGAAGAGCCGGGTGCTCGACGTCGGCTGCGGCGACGGCACGCTGCTCGCCTATCTCGGTCGTGAGCGCCAGGTCGACGGGCGCGGGGTCGAACTGATGCCGGAACGGGTGCAATCGGCCCTGAGCCGGGGCGTGTCAGTCGTGCAGGGCGACGCCGACCAGGATCTCGCCGACTATCCGTCCAACGGCTTCGACTACGTGATCCTGTCCCAGACCCTGCAGGCGATGAACGACCCGCGCGCGGTCGTGGAGCAGATGATCCGGATCGGCCGGCACGCCATCGTCTCCTTCCAGAACTACGGTCACTGGAAGGTCAGGTTGTCCCTGCTGTTTTCGGGCTCGCGCCCCCGGCTGGGCAACGGTGCCGGGTTCGAGTGGTGGGAGAACCCGAACATCCACAACTGCACGATCACCGATTTCGTGGAGCTGTGCCGGACCATCGGCGTGCGTGTCGAGCGGGCGGTGATCCTCAACAGCCGGGGCGAGGAAACGCCGTTCGGCTGGAACGGCCGCGGCAACCTGTTCGGCGAGCAGGCGGTCTTCCTGCTCAGCCGTCGCGACGCCTGACCGCCCGCAGGCCGTTCGCCGCGGCGCGGGCGGCGGCCGGGCGGGCCACCGCAGGCCGGTTGCGGATCGGCACGACCGCGGCATTGGCCGCCGGTTCGGCCTCCAGAAGGCCGGGCGTGATGATCGTCTCTTTCGACGCCTCGATCAGGTTGACGCCGGACAGGCTGGGCAGGCAGCTGCGCCCCGCATCCTCCCAAGCGCGCGCGGTGCGCAGGACCATGCGGGAATTCGACGGCGGCACGAACAGGGCGGTATCGCTGCGTTCCGGGGTGAACATGGACGCGCGCAGGAACCGGGCGAGCTGGCCGGCGCTGTACGGCTGGCCGCTGCCGAACGGCGTTGCCTCGGTGCGGGCCCACAGGCCGGTCCGGTTCGGCACGACGGCGATCAGGCGCCCGCTGGACGCCATCACCCGCCACAGCTCGCGGATCATCGCGGCCCGGCGGTCGGCCATCTCCAGGCCGTGGACGATCAGGACGCGGTCGATCGAATTGTCGGGCAGCGGCAGCGCGTCCTCTTCCAGAAGGACGGTGACGTTGACCTCGTCGGGCGGCCAGGCGAGGCAGCCCTGGGCGGCCGGCATGGCCGCGATCAGGCGTTCCGCCTCCCAGCGATAGGCACGCAGGAACGGGGTCGCGAAGCCCAGCCCCATCACCCGCAAGCCGGAGACATCGGGCCACATCAGGCGGATGCGGCGGCGGATCAGGCGCAGGGCGACCTGACCCAGGCGGCTCTCGTAGAAGCTGTTGAGGTCGAGAACGTCGCGGTGCATCGCATCCTGCCAGGGCGCCCGATGGGGCTGGAGCGTTTTCCTGTCAGACTGCACCAGTCTGGCGGTTCGGAAAACGCTCAGATTCAAATGGTTGGCGCGAGTTCCGAATCGCGATGTGGGGCCACTTCGCTGGAACACGCGCCAGCCTAACCGCGCCCGCCGGAACCGCAAAGGAGAACCGGAGAGCGGCAACTCCGGCTCAAAGGAGGTCGCGCAGCATCGCGATCAGCGGCACGTCGGCCGGCGGCATGGGGTAGTCCTGGAGCCGCATCGGGGCCACCCAGGCCAGCCGCTGCCCCTCCAGCGGTTGCGGCGTGCCCTGCCAGACGCGGCAGACATAAAGCGGCATGAGCAGGTGGAAATCGTCATAGGCGTGGGACGCGAAGGTGAACGGGGCGAGGCAGCTTGCCTCCGTGTCGACGCCCAACTCCTCCTTCAACTCGCGGATCAGGGCGGCCTCCGGCGTCTCGTCCGCGTGGACCTTGCCGCCCGGGAACTCCCACAGGCCGGCCATCTTCTTGCCGG
>CAYNIS010000401.1:0-3671 GCA_964397055.1 uncultured Rhodospirillaceae bacterium
CCCCGTGCCGGCTGTCGGCGAAGCCCCCGGGCAGGCCGCGCATGCGGGCCAGCGCCTGCGAACTGGTCGGCTGCTGGAGAGCGATGTCGGCCAGCACCTCATCCTTCAGGACCCGGGAGCGTGGCTGGTCGCGCCGCTGGGCTTCCGTCTCGCGCCAGGCCGCCACCGCGCGCAGGACGGCAAGGACACGCGGCTTGTCGGAGCGCACCTTGATCCGGCGCCAGGCCTCTTCGGGATCGAGGCGATAGGTCCCGGGGTCGGTCAGGACCGCCATCTCGTCCGCCAGCCAGTCGCTGCGGCCGCTTTCCGACAGCATCTCCGACAACCGATCGTAGACGGTCCTGAGGTGGGTCACGTCGGAAAGCGCGTAGGCGATCTGCTGGTCCGAAAGCGGCCGGCGCGACCAGTCGGAAAAGCGGCTCGCCTTGTCGATGCGCTGGCGCGCGAGGCGCGACACCAGCGCCTCATAGCCGACACTCTCGCCGAAGCCGCAGACCATGGCGGCGACCTGGCTGTCGAAGATCGGCTCCGGCACCCGGCCGGTGGCATGGAAGAAGATCTCCAGGTCCTGGCGGGCGGCGTGGAAAACCTTGAGCAGGGTCGTATCAAAGAGGAGCGCGTGGAGCGGGGCGAGATCGATGCCGGGCGCGAGCGGATCGATGGCGGCGACGGCATCCGGGCCGGCGACCTGGACCAGGCAGAGCTTCGGCCAGTAGGTCGTGTCGCGCAGGAACTCCGTGTCGACGGTGATGAAGTCCGCCGTCTTCAACGACGTGCAGAAATCGTCGAGGGCCCGCTGGTCGGTGATGACCGCGGATGCAGCGGCGGCAGGGACTGTCATGAGGCTCCGGGCAAGCGGAAGGGATCAGGTGGCGGCGCACGGCGGGCGACGTCGATTGCGTCGATGGGCGATTCCGACTTCGCGGTCAATGCCTATCGCACAGCGTCACTGCCGTGTGGCCGCCACCGCCAGGACGGGAATGGTCAGGGCGATCTCGCCCTCGCGCTCGGCCACTTGATCGAACCCGAGGCGGAGGGCCCGGTCGAAGGCCGGTCGCCCCTCCACCGCCACCAGGGCCAGCCATTTCGGGACGAAGGCCAGGCGCATGAACCTGTGCCCCATCAGGGCCGCACCGTCGGCGAAGCGCCAGCGCACTTCTTCGGAATGGTCGGCTGCCGCTGTGAACCCGCCGCGCTCGAGCCAGCCGGTGAGCTCCTCGCGCGTGCCGCGAGCCGCTTCGAGCCGATCGACGGCGGCCGGTTCGGCCGACCAGCCCCCGCTGGCGAGAACCGCGCGGATGACCCGGTAGGCCTCGGCCATGTGGCCGCGCGGATTGGTGCTGATCACCAGGCTGCCGCCGGGGCGCAACAGCCGGTGGCATTCGGCGAGGATGGCATCCCGGTCGTCGAAATTGTTGATGCCGAGGTTGGAGGTGATGACGTCGACCGACCCGGCGCCGAGGCCGCTCGACAGTGCGTCGGCTTCGATCATCCGCAAGGTTTTCGAGGCCGAGGAACCCGGCTTTCCGCATGAGGCGCCCGATCGCCGCCGGCCAGGGGTCGAGCGCATGGATGATGCTTGTCGGCCCGGCGCGCTGGGCGAGTTCGATCGCCAGGAAACCGGTGCCGCAGCCGAGGTCCAGATAGACGCCGCCGGGAACAAGCGGCACCCGGCCCAGAAGGGCGAGGCCGAAGGGCGCCGACCACAACGGCAGTTCGTCGTAGAAGTCACCGAAATCGGGGCGTGAGAGGTCGAAGGGCGAAGACACGGCCATCGTGGTCAGATCACGTCCTTGTGGACCAGGTATCCGGCGACCGCGATGCCAATACCGAGAACGACGAACGGGCCGAAGAGTACGGCAATCGTTGTCAACGCTTCAGTCATCATGCCGTTCTGTCTGATGGTGGGCGAGGTCGAGAAGCCGGTGCAAGAGTTTGATCAAGGCCGCCGCCGACCCTCGACTGCATCGGCCGGCATGGCCGGTCGCGCGGAGTGCCACCGTGCCGCGCGGCGACGTTGCGCGGGACGCCGGCTGTTGCCAAGTCGATTCTCGCCATATAATCGACCTTCTAGGCGATGTCGCCGGCAACCGGGCAGCCTTGGCACCCGATCGCAAGCGAAAGGCACCGGACGAGATGACCGACGTGGCGCGCGAACCGAGCAGCCAGAGTGCTGCCGATTTCGCCCAGTTCTCAGCGGTGGAAGAGGTCTTCGATCGTGCCGCCGGGTCGATGGCCGACCGCCTGGATGCGTTCGCGAAATTCGCGTCGCGTCAGAGCATCGCGAAGTTTCTCGCCCGATACGAAATCTACAAGAAAGTGCTGGGTGTCCACGGTTCGGTCGTCGAATGCGGGGTGATGCACGGGGGCGGCCTGTTCACCTGGGCTAAGCTGTCCGCGATCTTGGAACCGGCCAATCACACGCGACGCATCATCGGCTTTGACACCTTCGAGGGGTTCCCGTCAGTCCACGACAAGGATCGCACCGGTCACGAGTCCTCGCATTCCCGGGTCTCCGGACTGACCGGCTCGCCCCTGGAGGATGTCCAGCGCGCGGTCGACCTTTTCGACCTCAACCGATCTATCAGCCACATCCAGAAAGTTCATCTGGTAAAAGGTGATATCGCCACCACGGCGGGGGAGTATCTGGCGGCCAACCCCCACACCGTGGTCGCCCTGCTCAACCTCGACGCCGATCTTTACGAGCCGACGAAGGCAGCCCTTGAGGCATTCGTGCCCCGTATGCCTAAGGGGGCGATCGTCGTCTTCGACGAATTGAATGCCCCCGTTTTTCCTGGTGAGACCCGCGCCGTTCATGAGTATTTCGGCTTGAACAACATTCGCATCGAGCGTTTTCCGTTCGATTCCTATGTCTCCTACAGCATCCTGTAGCCTTGCAGGTGATCAGCAGGCAGCATCGCCGTTCTTCAACACGGCTTGATCGCCCGAGGGCACGCAGCTAGGCACCCGGTCACCCGCATTTCTGACCGATGGAACCAACACGCCCATGCATCCCTATCGCTCGCACACCTGCGGCGCGCTTCGTCAGGAGCACGCCGACCAGACCGTTCGCCTTTCCGGCTGGGTCCACCGCAAACGCGACCATGGCGGGCTCCTGTTCGTCGACCTGCGCGACCACTACGGCATCACCCAGTGCGTGGTCGACACCTCCGCCCCGCATTTCCCGGTGCTGGAGGGCGTGCGCGTCGAATCCGTCATCCGTATCGACGGCCGGGTGGTCGAACGCACGGCCGACACCATCAACGAAAAGCTGCCGACCGGCCATGTCGAGGTCCGGATCGACGCGGTCGAGATCCTGAGCCGCGCCGATGTCCTGCCGCTCCAGGTCGCCGGTGACGAGGAGGCGGGCGAGGAGTTCCGCCTGCGCTACCGCTTCCTCGACCTCCGGCGCGAGAAGATGCAGCGCAACATCATGCTGCGTTCCAAGGTGATCTCCTCGATCCGTCGGCGCATGGTCGACCAGGGGTTCGAGGAGTTCCAGACGCCGATCCTGACCGCCTCGAGCCCGGAAGGCGCGCGCGACTTCCTGGTGCCGAGCCGGCTTCATCCCGGGCATTTCTACGCGCTGCCCCAGGCGCCGCAGCAGTTCAAGCAGTTGATCATGATGGCGGGCTTCGACCGCTATTTCCAGATCGCGCCGTGCTTTCGCG
>CAYNIS010000402.1:0-2201 GCA_964397055.1 uncultured Rhodospirillaceae bacterium
CGCAGGCGATCACCGCGGCGCGCACGGCCGTGTCCGTCGCGGCCTTCGCCAGCCCCTCCATCAGCCCCATGCGCACGCCGAGCGACAACGCGTTCACCGGCGGATAGTCGACGGTGATGACGGCGATCCCGTCCTCGACGGCATAGCGAACGACGTCCGACATGGTTTCCCCGGCCTGTTCGACGCGGCCCGGCGTGGCGCAGGGCCTTGATTTTCAACGCTTGCGGCCCGCCTTAAGGGCAAATCCGGGCAAGGTCAATCGCGCGGCTCCTGCAGAAATGCAGCCGCCGTCGCGCAAGCCTCGGCCCAGCCGCCCGCGTCATAAGAAAAGCGTTCTCGAGCCGGACCGAACCAGTCTGGCGGTACGGAAAGCACCCAAACTACTGAACTGAGGTGCAAATCTTCGTCGCGGACTGATTCGATGCGCTCGACGGGCAACGCCCTGGCGGACCAGCCCGCGTCAATGGCGAGCAATCAGCCCCTCCCCAAGAGCGTTCACGGCCATCACGAGGTCATGAAGAAGCATCCGCCAAGAATGCGTATGCATTCAGAATACACAAGCATGTATTCCTGCGATTTTGTGCGGTTTTCTATTAATAATCACTTAAGTAGAGAGTCCTAGCGTTCTTGGGAACTTCGTCGACCAGCCCCGGGAGCGTGCCATGCTGAACCGCCTGTCCATTCGCCTTCGCCTCGGCTTGATCGTCGTGGCAGGCGCGATCGGCCTCGCCGCCTTTGCCGCGATGTCGCTCGCCCAGTTGCGGGACAACCTGATCGCCGACCGGCGCGAACAGTTGCGCGCCATCGTCACCACGGCCGTTGGCATCGCAGAGGAACAGATCACGAGGGCCGAGGCCGGTGAGATCGACTTGGAAACGGCTCAGCGGCGCGCAATCGACGCCATCGGCGCGATGCGCTTCGGCCAGGGGAACAGCGAGTACCTGTTCGTCTATGATCTCGACGGGACGACCGTCTACATGCCGAACCCGGATCTGATCGGGCAGAACCGCATCAACCTCAGGGACTCCGACGGTGTCCTGCTTATCCAGGAACTGGTCGCGGCGGCGCGCACGCCGGACGGCGGCTTCGTCGCCTACCGCTACCCCAGGGCCGGCGGCGACGTGCCCCTGCCGAAGCTGTCCTTCGCCGCCGGCGTTCCGGAATGGCGCTGGATGATCGGGACCGGGCTTTATGTCGACGACATCGACGCGACGTTCCGCGCCAATGTCCTGCAGGCTGCCCTTATCGGCCTCGTCATCCTGATGGCGGCCGGGGCGATTGCCTTCGTGATTGCGCGCGGCATCAACCGGGGCATCCACGCGCTGACGGACACGATGGCGGCGTTGACCGACGGCCAGCTCGACATCGCCGTGCCGTACCAGGATCAGCGCGACGAGATCGGCACCATGGCGCGGGCTGTCGAGGTCTTCCGCAAGAGTGCCGAACACGAGCGCGATCTGGAAACCCAGAATGCCGAGATGCAGGCCGCCACCGAGGCCGAACGGAAGCGCCAGATGGTTGAGCTCGCAAACCATTTCGAGGCGTCCGTCGGGGAGATCGCGACCAGTGTCGGCACCGCAGCGGAGGAGATGCAGGCCTCGGCCAAGTCGCTCTCGGCAATCGCCGAGGAGACGTCGATCCAGGCGGGCACCGTCTCCGCCAGCGCGGAGGAGGCTTCCGCGAACGTCGAGACCGTCGCCTCCGCCGCCGAGGAGCTGGGCAGCTCGATCCAGGAGATCAGCCGCCAGATGACCCAGCAGACCGATGCCGCCCATGATGCCACGGAAGCCGCGCGCGACAGCGACGCCCAGGTCAAGGCGCTGGCCGAACAGGCACAGCAAATCGGCGAAGTCGTCAGCCTGATCACCTCGATCGCAGAGCAGACCAACCTTCTGGCTTTGAACGCGACGATCGAGGCGGCGCGCGCGGGCGACGCCGGCAAGGGCTTCTCCGTGGTCGCCGCGGAAGTGAAGAACCTCGCCAACCAGACCGCCCAGGCGACTGATCGGATCGCCGCACAGATCAGGGCGATCCAGGAAAAGACCGGTCAGACGGTGTCAGCGATCGAGGCGATCAACACCCGCATCGAGCGCATCACCGAGATCGCCTCCTCGGTCGCCTCGGCGGTCGAGGAACAGAATGCCGCGACCGGCGAGATCAGCCGCAACGTCGCCGAAGCGGCCAAGGGCAGCACCGAGATC
>CAYNIS010000402.1:2211-3670 GCA_964397055.1 uncultured Rhodospirillaceae bacterium
GGCACGTCGGAGGTGTCGCGCGCCATCGGCGGCGTTTCCGAAGCCTCGCGCGAGACCGGGGCCAATGCGGAGAACGCGCTCAAGGTCGCCGAAGACCTGTCGCACCAGTCCGCCGATCTCACCCGCGAAATCAAGACCTTCCTCGACGGTTTGCGGGCGGCCTGATCAGTCGCCCGGGCGCCAGCCTGGGGCGGCTAGCTGGAAGCCCTCGAACCGAAACGCCGGGGAGACGGTGCAGCCGACCAGGGTCCACGGCCCCAGGCTCTCCGCACTCTGCCAGGCGTGGGCCGGGACCACTGCCTGCGGGCGCTGGCCGGCGGCAATGTCCGTGCCCAGGGTCATGCGGTCGGTGGATCCGCCGTCCACCGACACCGCCAGGCGCAGGGGAGCGCCCGCGTACCAGTGCCAGATCTCGACCGCGTCGACCTTGTGCCAGTGCGACCGCTCCCCCGCCTGGAGAAGGAAGTAGATCGCGGTCGCAGCCCCCCGGCCACCCTCCGGATCCGGATCGCGGAAGGTCTCGACATAGTGCCCGCCCTCGGGATGCGGCTTCATCCCGAGGGTGCGGATCAGGCTCTGGGCGGTGAGATCGGCCATGGCCCAAACCTCTGGCGTCGGGCCCCGGGGTCAGGCCGGCGGCGCGGTGTCGGCGAAGCTCGCCCGCTGGGCGGCCCGGTCGAACCATTGGGAGAGTTGCGGGCGCCCGGTCCGCCACTTCTCGTGGTCGAAGCGGAAGTCGAGATAGCCGAGCACCACCATCACCGCGATCGTACCGATCGTGAGTGCGTCACCGAGCTTGCCCGCCTCCGCCTCGAGCGCGCCGAGCCCTTTCAGGATCTTGCCGCGGTGGAGGTCGATCAGCGACTGGTTCGGCGCCTCCTCGGTCTTGACCACCTCGCCCCGGATGAGAAGCGCGCTGTCGGTCATGCCGTTGGCGAGCGCATGCTGGCGCAGCGCCGTCCAGCGCGCCGGACCTGGGGCCGGGAACACCGGCTGGCCGGCCTTGCCCATGCTGTCCAGCCATTCACAGATGACGACACTGTCATAGAGGCTGGACCCGTCGTCGAGCACCAGCGTGGGCACCTTGGCGAGCGGGTTCTGTTCGGGCAGGTCGGCGGCATCCTTGGGCACCGTCGGCACCAGGTCGAACGTGCCGTCGAGGCCGCGTTCCTTGGCGACGATCATGACCTTGCGAACGTAGGGGGAGGTGGCGCTGTAGCGCAGCTTCGGCATATCCGGTTTCCTCCAGGGTGGGCTTCGACGGGAAGCCGGGGCAGTTCGACCGCACCGGCCGTGTCAGGCGTTGTCCTTGCGGCCGCGGATCTCGGCGAAGACCTCCGCCGGGTCGCGCCCGACCATGGCGAGATGCGCCTGAACGTCCGCATCGTCCGCCCGCAGGAACGGGTTGGTCGCAACCTCGACCCCCAGCGTCGACGGGATGGTCGGCGTGCCGGCCGCG
>CAYNIS010000403.1:0-3667 GCA_964397055.1 uncultured Rhodospirillaceae bacterium
AGGGCGACAAGCGCGACGAGTGATGCGAGAGGACTGAATTTCGTGCGCATCAGAAGCTCGATTTCAGTTGCACGCCCCAGGTAAGCGGATCACCGACGGCGCACCGCACTGCAGTCGTGTTTGCGGCTGCGTTCAAGGCGCCGAGCTGCGCACCAAAGGGCTGAACGAAGATGGCGCGGCAATAGCCCTCATCGCCGAGATTCTTCCCGAACAGGCTCGCTTCCCACTTGCCGTCTTCGGCACGCAGACCAATCCGGGCATTGAAGAGCTGATAGGCGTCCTGGACGGTCTGCGGGTTCTGGTTTGTTTCCGCGCCGGCATTGTGTTCACCCATATACTGGGTCTCACCGCGCAGGAAATACCGGGTGCCTGTGATCAGCGGGAAAGCATCGGTCCAGTCGGCCACCAGGGATCCCTGCCATTCCGGGGAAAAGTGTGCAGACTGACCCGTGAGGTCCTGAGGCGCACCGCCGGGAAGCGGCGTGGCGTCCCGGAAATCCTGGAATTCGGAGTCGAGGTAGGACAGGCCACCGGTAAACGTCAGCTGATCGAGCGGCGCCCAGATAAAATCGGTCTCAAGACCCTGTTGGCGCAATTCACCGGCGTTGCGCGTGATGAAGGAAATTCCGTCAAATGCGCGGTCCTGAAAATCCTCGATATCCATCCTGAACAGCGTCGCATTGAGCTGCAGCGTATCGCCAAAGATCCGGGATTTGATGCCGAGTTCATAATTCGTCGTGTCTTCGGGGCCGAAGCCTCTTTGTTCACGGGTGAGCGCTGGAAACCCGCTTTCGGCGTTGAACCCGCCAGACTTGAAGCCTGTCGAGACGGTCGCGAACAGCATGATGTCATCGGACGGAAAGTAGCTTGTATTCGCGAAATATGTGAACGCGTCTGTGTCGCCATATTCATCTATATCGAGGCCCTGATGCGTTTCAGGCACACGAAATGAAAGGATAATGGCAAAAGGGTTGGTCACTGCATTTGAGAAATCCGCAGTTTTGTCATCAGAGGTAAAGCGTCCACCCAATGTCACGGACCACTGGTCATTGACGTTCCATGTGGCCTGGCTGAAGAGGGCCACACTCTGAAGGTCCTGATTGAACTCACTGTCGCTGATATCGGTTTGTGGTCCCGCGGCACACTGCTGGGCGGCTGGCAGGCCGGCAAGTCCCGCAACCACCGGGATGCATAACTGGGGGCCGAAATCGAAATCACCGCTGATGGCGTATTTTTCGTCGTAGAAGAACGCACCTACAAGGTATTCGATCGGCTTGCCTTCGGGTGACAGGAACTGAAATTCTTGGCTGAAAGTTTCCGTTGCAAATGCGCTTTTGCGAGGGGTAATTTGCGCCGGCAGTCGCAGCGAACTCTCGAAATAGCTGGCATCCCACTCGCGATAGGCGGTGATCGACCGCAGGATATGGCCATTGTTGAACGCGTATTCGGCGCTAACAGAAAGCCCCCACTGTTCATCGCTAAGGATATCGCGGTGATCCTGGTAGATGTCGTGGTCAAACGGATCGCTGGTGACGAGGTTCGATGCGTCTGGTCCGAAAAGGGCGTTGATCGTGCCGAGGAATTGCGGGCTCTCGGTTCCATTCAGGAATTCGATGGTCGCTCCGCCGGAATTGATTTCGCCGTAGTCTGCGCTGATGGTCACGTCCAGATTTGATGACGGCGCAAAGGCAAGCTTGCCGCGCAGGTTCAGATCGTCCTGTTCACCGAATTCCTCACCGGTGAAGAGATTATCGCCATATCCGCTTCGCTCACTATACTTGCCGCTGAGGCGGAAGGCGACCGTGTCACTCAAGGGACCCGACACGCTGCCGCCGACATTGAACGCGTCATAGTCTCCATAGCCGATTTCAGCGGTTGCCTCGAAAGTGTCCGCTGCCGGGGCCTTGGTGCGAATGTTCAGCGCGCCCATCGGCGTGTTGCGTCCGAACAGCGTACCCTGGGGCCCGCGCAGAACTTCGACCGCTTCGAGATCGATCAGATTGCCAATCACAGCGCCCGGACGGGGAATGTAGACCCCATCAATGAAGACGCCGACCGATGGCTCGACGCCATTGTTGCCGACCGAGCCCACACCGCGGATGATGATGCGCTGATTGGTCTTTTGAGAAGACTGGGAAATGCTGAAGTTTGGTGAGTAGAGGGCGAGATCGGAAAGATCTTCGACGCCGGAGTTTTCGATGAATTCGGCACCATAGGCTGAGATCGAGATCGGGACATCCTGTATGTCCTGTTCGCGTTTCTGCGCCGTGACGGTGACAGTTGTCAGTCGCTTCTGTTCCTCTGCGCCGCTACCTGCGGAGTCCTGGGCGTGGGAAACATTGGAGAGTGCCGCGAGGCTGATGCCTGCCGTAAGAAGCGCCTTGTTCATGTTTTTCCTCTCTTTTCAGACTTGTGTCTTGCACCCGGATTCGGAGCCGTCTTTTCTCTTGCCTAACAGGTACCGGGAGCCCAAACTGCCAAGTTGTGGGCAATTGGGGCGCGCATGGAAGTCGAGACCATTTTCGAAAGACGCTTCATTCGGGAACAGCTGACACCTGAACTTGTCACGCGGCTCCAAACGGTCGGCACGATCAGGCGTTACGCAGCGGGCGCAAGCATCCACTCCGCCGGAGATCCGGCGGACGCGTTGAGCATCGTGAAGTCCGGTCGGGTCTCGATGTGGCGCACGGGCGCCAACGGCAAGGATAGTCTGGCCGTGGTGTTCTCCACCGGAGATTGCTTTGGCCTGTTTCCGCTGCTGATGGACCGACTGCGCTGCAACAACGCTCAGGCCATTGAGAATTGCCAACTGATACAGGTTGGTGCGTCACGACTCTGGGAAATGATCGACGACTCCCCTGATATACGGCGTCAGGTCATCGGTTTCCTGAGTAACCGGCTCGCCAGGGTGCTGGATACGCTGGATGATGAGCGCCGACTTCCCCTGGCCGAACGCCTCGCAAAGCGGATGATTGACTGCATGGCTCCCAGTGGCTCGGTATGTCTCAGCCAGTCACAACTCGCCCAGCAAATGGGCGTGTCCAGAAATGCGGTTGGCACCGC
Source organism: uncultured Rhodospirillaceae bacterium (assembly GCA_964397055.1). Taxonomy (GTDB): domain Bacteria; phylum Pseudomonadota; class Alphaproteobacteria; order CAYNIS01; family CAYNIS01; genus CAYNIS01. The sequence continues at coordinate 3,064 of CAYNIS010000403.1, forward strand.
GCTGAAGAAGATGGTCGCGCTTGGCCTCGTGCGCATCGGATATGGCCAGACAACCATTATTGACCCTGAGGCGCTCGGACGCTGGGCCGATCGGTCCATTGGCGGGGTGAGCGCGGATCGCCTGGGGATGTAACGAACTCGGCGACGCCTGTTTTGACGCACATCGCTTCGTCGCAGACATCATCGAGCCAGGCTGAGAGTGCGGGAGCTTCAACTATCGGGTTGCCGGCACAGGACATGGGCGGATAAGCAAAATCTCGTATTGTGCCAAACGGTCGCTATTGTGGCGCGGCACCGGATATCGGAACGGGTCCACGGAGGAAAAAATGGGTTGCAGGACACGGGTCAGAGCCGGATGCGCCCTCGCTCTTGTTGGCGCGCTGTTTGTGCCGGTCGCATGCGGGTCGTCCAGCAAGGGGCCGGGCGATAAGTTGACGACCGTCGCCGATCAATCGACCACCGCGAGAGCTCCCGACGGTCAATACATCTCCTGGATCGAGCACATCATCGATGCAGAGGATGTGAATGGCGGTGAGCCGATCAGAGGCGGCGACGGAATAGCGCTCGTTGACCTTGATCTCGACGGCCATCTTGATGTCATAAC
>CAYNIS010000404.1:0-3665 GCA_964397055.1 uncultured Rhodospirillaceae bacterium
GGCCGGACGATCGACTGGGCGGGGCTCGAGGCGCAGCCGGGCGACGATCCGCCCCTGCCCTTCTCCACGCTGACCGATCGGATCACCACGCCGCAGATCGCCTGTGCCATCACCCATACCGGCGCGGCCGGGCACGCGGTGATCCGCGAGAACATCCATCGCTCGCCGATGTATTCCGGCCAGATCGAGGGGATCGGCCCGCGCTACTGTCCGTCGATCGAGGACAAGGTGGTGCGCTTCGCCGACAAGGAGCGCCACCAGATCTTTCTGGAGCCGGAGGGGCTGGATGACGACACCGTCTACCCCAACGGAATTTCCACCTCGCTGCCGGTCGAGGTGCAGGCGGCGTTGTTGAAGACCATCCCGGGGCTGGAGCGGGCGGTGATGCGCCAGCCCGGCTATGCGATCGAATACGACTATGTCGACCCGCGCGCGCTCGACCGGTCGCTGGGGCTGAAGGCGCTGCCGCGGCTGTTCCTGGCCGGTCAGATCAACGGCACCACCGGCTATGAGGAGGCGGCCGCCCAGGGCCTCGTCGCCGGCGTCAACGCGGCGCGCCTGGCGGCGGGATCGGCCCCGGATTTCGGCATCGACCGGTCCCAGGGCTATATTGGGGTGCTGATCGACGACCTGATCACCCGGGGGGCGCCGGAACCGTACCGCATGTTCACCTCCCGGGCGGAGTACCCGCTGGTGTTGCGGGCGGACAATGCCGACCAGCGGCTTACGGCGCTCGGCCAGCAGGTCGGTTGTGTCGGGCGCAGCCGACAGGCCCACTTCGAGGCGAAGACGGCCCGACTCGATGCCGCAAGGGACCTTGTTTCTCGACTCGGAGGCACGCCCGCGCAGCTCGCGCGGCTCGGGCTGTCGGTGAACCAGGACGGTCAGTACCGCACCGTGGCAGACCTGTTGCGGTACCCGGACATGTCGCTCGCGCGGTTGGCGTCGACCTGGCCGGAGCTTGGATCGATTGCCGGGGATGCGGCGGAGCAGGTGGAGATCGACGCGCGCTATTCCGGCTATGTCGATCGGCAGGCGGCGGACATCCGGGCGTTTCAGCGGGACGAGGGCCTCGAACTCCCGGATGATCTGGACTACGCCGCGGTTGGGTCGTTGTCGGCCGAGGTGAGGGAGCGGCTGGCAGCGGTGCGACCGGGGAGCCTGGGGGCGGCAGCGCGGATTCCCGGCGTGACGCCGGCGGCGCTGACGGCACTGATGCGCTATGTCCGGCGTGCCGGCGGAGCGGCGGCGGAGGTGGCGTGAGCGGGGAAGGCGGGTCCGCGGAAGGTCGGGCGGCGGTTGAGGCGTTCCTCGCGGCGCTCCCGGATGTTTCACGTGAAACAGTGAGTCGCCTGGACGCCTATGCGGACCTGCTGACCACCTGGCAGGCGCGCATCAACCTCGTCGCGAGGTCGACTGTGCCACATTTGTGGACCCGTCACTTTCTGGATTCGGCACAGCTGTGGCCGCTGATCGGGGATCGGACCGGCACCCTCGTCGACCTCGGCAGCGGGGCAGGCTTTCCCGGACTGGTCCTGGCCGCGATGGGGCACCCCGCCGTCACCCTGATCGAATCGGACGCCCGCAAGTGCGCCTTCCTCCGCCAGGTGGCGGCCGACTTGTCCCTGCCCGTCACGATCCTCACCCAGCGGATCGAAGCCGTGGCCGCCGGTTCGGCGGCAACCGTCACCGCGCGAGCGCTGGCGCCGTTGCCGCGGCTGCTGCCGCTTGCCGCCCGCCTTGCCGGGTCCGACACCCTGTGCCTGTTCCTCAAGGGACGCCAGGCGTCGGAGGAGATTGCGGCGGTCGAGGGCGAGTGGCACGCCGACATCTCCGTCATTCCCAGCATGACCGACGATGAAGGTGCTATAGTGCGCCTCGCCGGGCTGACCCGTCGCAGCGACAGGCCCGGGTAGCCTCCGCGCGCAAGCCGGCCCGTTCAGGACCCGATGACCTCCTCCCGGAAAGCCCTCTCCGCCATGTCGACCGAGCCCGCCCGGATCACTGCCATCGCCAACCAGAAGGGCGGGGTCGGCAAGACCACGACGGCGGTCAATCTCGGCACCACGCTCGCCGCCATCGGCCAGCGCGTCCTGGTCCTTGACCTCGATCCCCAGGGCAACGCGTCGACCAGCCTCGGCCTCAGCCGGGCGGAACGCAAACGCGGCAGCTACGATCTTCTGCTCGGCACTGCCGATCTCGGCGGGGTCACGGTGTCGACCCGGGTGCCCAACCTGGCGGTCGTGCCGGCAACCGTCGACCTCTCCGGGGCCGACATCGAACTGGTCGACGTCGAGCGCCGGGAGCATTGCCTGAAGGACGCCCTGGCCGAGGCGGCCCTGCCCTATGACTTCATCCTGATCGACTGCCCGCCGTCGCTCACCCTCCTCACCGTCAACGCTCTGGTCGCGGCCGACCGGGTGATCGTGCCGCTGCAATGCGAGTTCCTGGCGCTGGAGGGGGTGAGCCACCTGATCCGGACGATGGAACTGGTGAAGAAGCGCTTCAACCCGGGCCTCGATCTCGACGGCGTTCTGCTCACCATGTACGACCGGCGCAACAACCTCTCGGACATGGTTGCCGACGACGTGCGCAGCCATTTCGGCCGCCGGGTGTTCGACACGGTGATCCCCCGCAATGTCCGCATATCGGAAGCCCCCTCCCACGGCCTGCCGGTCGTCCTTTACGATCATCGCTCAAGCGGGGCGCGGGCCTACATGGACCTCGCGACGGAGGTGATGACGCGCGCCGGCCGTCCGCTGCCGCCCGCCCCGACAGGCGCAGCCAGCGCTTCCGCGGCCTGAGGACGCGCTGTCCTGCCGTTTTCCCCTTCACGTGATTGCCTGACAGGACGCGCATTGGAATGACCGACGACGATGCCTCCGCCAGCCGGCCCCCGGCGCGCAGTCGCACCCGGCCAAGGGCGCTCGGGCGCGGCCTGGGTGCCCTCTTCGGCGAGGATGAAGAGGAGACGGCGGCGGGTGGCGACACGACCGCCCCGGCGTCGCGCATGGTGCCGGTGGAGTATCTTCAGCCCGGGCGGCTTCAGCCGCGCCGCCGGTTCGAGGAGGAGGCGATCGCCCATCTGACCGAATCCGTCCGCGCGCATGGCGTGTTGCAGCCGATCCTGGTGCGGCCGATCGGGGGCACCGGCCCGGACGAGGCGCGGCCCGAGGGCGTGCGCTACGAGATCGTCGCCGGGGAGCGGCGCTGGCGGGCCGCCCAGCGTGCCCAGCGCCACGAGGTGCCGGTCGTCGTCCAGTCGCTGACCGATGCCGAGAGCCTGGAATTCGGCCTGGTCGAGAACCTCCAGCGCGAGGATTTGACGGCGATCGAGGAGGCGCAGGCCTTCAAGCGGCTGATCGACGGCTTCGCCTACACCCAGGACCAGCTTGCGACCATTGTCGGCAAGAGCCGCAGCCACATTGCCAACACCTTGCGCCTGTTGACGCTGCCGGCAGAGGTCCAGGCGATGGTCGACGAGGGCAAGCTCACCGCCGGCCATGCGCGGGCGCTGGTGACCGCCCCGGATGCCGCGCGGCTGGCTGACGAGGTGGCCCGCCGCGGGCTGAGCGTGCGGCAGACCGAAAGCCTGGTGGCCGCCGGATCGGAGAGAGGGGGAGATGGGGGTGACGATGCGGCAGCCAAGGGGCGGCGGCGCTCCC
>CAYNIS010000405.1:0-2673 GCA_964397055.1 uncultured Rhodospirillaceae bacterium
GAATGGAACGCCATCGGCACCGGGATCGGCACGTTGACGCCGACCATCCCGATGCGCGCCTTCTGCGCGAATTCGCGCGCGGTGTCGCCGTCGCGGGTGAAGATCGCCGTGCCGTTGCCGAACTCGTGATCGTTGACCAGCTGCAGGGCGTCGTCGAAGCCCTGGGAGCGGACCACCGACAGGACCGGGCCGAAGATCTCGTCCTTGTAGATCGACATGGCAGAGGTGACCTTGTCGAACAGGCAGCCGCCCATGAAGTAGCCGTTCTCGTAGCCCTGGAGGCTGAGGTCGCGGCCGTCGACGACCAGCTCCGCCCCCTCCTTGATGCCGGCGTCGACATAGCCCTTCACCTTGGCGAGGTGCTGGGCGTTGACCAGCGGGCCCATTTCGACCTCCGGATCGTTGCCCGGGCCGACCTTCAGCGCCCGCACCTTGGGCGCCAGCTTGTCGACCAGGGCATCGGCGGTCTGGTCGCCGACCGCGACCGCGACCGAAACCGCCATGCAGCGTTCGCCCGCCGAGCCGTAGCCGGCCCCCATCAGGGCGTCGACCGCCTGGTCGATATCGGCGTCGGGCATCACCACCATGTGGTTCTTGGCCCCGCCCAGGGCCTGGACGCGCTTACCGTAGGAGGTGCCGGTCGTGTAGATGTATTCCGCGATCGGGGTCGAACCGACGAAGCTGACCGCCTGGATGGTCGGGTGGGCGAGGATCGCGTCCACCGCCACCTTGTCGCCGTTGACGACGTTCAGCACGCCGTCCGGCAGGCCCGCTTCCTTGGCGAGTTCGGCGAGGCGGACGGAGATCGACGGGTCCCGCTCCGACGGCTTCAGCACGAAGGTGTTGCCGCAGGCGACCGCCATCGGGAACATCCAGCAGGGGATCATCCACGGGAAGTTGAACGGCGTGATGCCGGCGACGACGCCGAGCGGCTGGCGCACCGACCAGCTGTCGATGCCGGTGCCGACCTGTTCGGTGTATTCGCCCTTCAGGAGATGCGGGATGCCGCAGGCGAACTCGATCACCTCGAGGCCGCGGACGATCTCGCCCTTGGCATCCTCGATGGTCTTGCCGTGCTCCGACGTGATCATGGCGGCGAGCGCGTCGTGCTCGCGCTCGATCAGGTCCTTCAGCTTGAACAGGATGCGCGCGCGCCGGAGCGGGGTCATCGCCGCCCATTCCGGCAGCGCCGCCTCGGCCGCCTTCACGGCGCGGTCGACCTCCTCGACGGTGGCGAGCTGGACCTTCGCCTGGACCTCGCCGATCGCCGGGTTGAACACGTCGCCGAAGCGGCCGGAGGAGCCTTCGAAGGGCTGGCCGTTGAGCCACATGGGAATGCTGCGCATGGTCTGGATGTCCTCCGCCAGTCAATTGGAAACGGGAGCACCGCCGGCCCCTCGTTCACCAGGGGGCCGGTTCGATCAGTCGCCGAGATTGCCCGCAAACCCCGGCCCCGGTCAAAGGGGAGAAGGCGCCATGTCACGGGCGGCGGCGCGGGCGGCGGCCCGGCGCATGATGCGGCCGGAAAGCCCGTGGATCGGGCCGAGGGTTGCCGCCGCCACCAGCATCAGGCCGAGGACGACCGCGATCATGCCTGCGACGTTGAGGGTCCAGCCGAGGCCGAGCCACATCGGGACCCAGGCGGCAAGCGCGTAGCCGCCGATGGCGGCGGCGACCCCGACCAGCCCGGAAAGTGCGACCTGGGTCCGGTAGCGGTCGGTCAGCAGCCGCGCGATCGCCGCCGGGCAGATCAGGGTCGCGATCACCAGGATCGACCCCACCGCCTCGAAACTGGCGATCGCGACCAGTGCCACCACGGTGATCAGGCCATAGTGGAACCATCCCGCGCGGAAGCCGAGGGCGGTCGCCAGGTCCGGATCGAAGGTGGTCAGCTTCAGCTCCTTCCAGAACACCTGGAGGAGGGCGACGACGACGGCGGAAACCGCTGCGAGGGTCACCAATTCGCGCGGGAGATCGGCCAGCGCGGCGGGATCGGTGAAGGAGCCCCAGCCCTCCGCCCTCAGCCACAGCACATCCTCGAGCTGGCCGTAGAGCAGGCAGTCGGGGTCGAGGTCGACGGCATGGGCCGCGGCCTGTTCCATCACGATCACGCCGGCGGCGAAGAAGACGGTGAAGACCATCCCCATCGCCGCCCCGGATTCGATCCGCCCGAGCCGGCGCACGGTCTCGATCAGCAGCGCGGCGGCGACGGCGGCGGTCAGCGCCCCGGCCATGACCGGCAGGAACGCCCGGCTTTCCGACAGGACGAAGGCGCCGACGATCCCGGGCAGGATGGCGTGGGAAATGGCGTCGCCCATCAGCGCCTGGCGGCGCAGGACCAGGAAGTTGCCGGCGACACCGCAGGCGAAGCAGGCGAGGATGGCGGTGGCCAGCGCCGGAAAGTCGATCTTGAGGAAGGTCGCGAGGTCGATCATGCCGCGACCCTGCGATCGATCTCGGCCAGGGTCTCGGCGTCGATGACGGTCTCGATCGGGCGCGTGCCGAGGGTGCCGCCCACGACCCGCCGATCCGGCGGGGTCTCGAAGTAGAGGCGCCAGCGGGCGAAATCGCGCAGGACGGCCGCCGCCTCGCGCATGCCGCTCGGCGTCAGGGTGCCGTCGCCGTCGACCAGGCCGCGGGCCGCCAGCGCCCGGTTGGCGAGCCAGGCGACGA
>CAYNIS010000405.1:2683-3661 GCA_964397055.1 uncultured Rhodospirillaceae bacterium
GGCCCCGTTTGCGCTCGGGAGCCCATTGAAATCCTCGACGAGCCAGGCGACGAACGGCGGCTGGTCGACCGGCCGGCCCTCCGCCAGGTCGGCGAGGCGCCGACGCACGGCATAGGCGAACCGATCCGCGGCGCCACGATATCCTGCGACCAGGAGGCCCCGGCGCGGGGCGGCGAGGGCACTCGCCAGGAACATGACGCCGGCGGTGGCGACGATCGTGGCCCCGGCCGGCACGCTTTCGAACACCGCGGACAACGACGCGCCGACCCAGCCGGAAACCGCGCCGAGCAGGGCGGCAAGCGGCACCATCCGCTCGACCCGGTCGGTCCAGAACCGCGCCGAGACCGGCGGAATGATCAGATAGGCGAGGATCAGGACCAGGCCGACGGTCTGCAGGCCGATCACCATGACCGCGGTCGCCAGCGCGTTGATCGCGAGGTCGATGCGCGCGGCCGACCAGCTGATCGCCTGGACATAGGCCGGATCGAACGCGACCGCCCGGAACGGCTTGAAGGCCGCCCACACTGCGCCGACGACGGTCAGGGCGACAGCACCGATGGCGATCGCCTCATGCGCCTGCATGGCCGCGGTCTGGCCGAGGATGAAGGAATGCAGGCCCGCCTGGCCGCCGGTCGGCAGCGACTGGACATAGGAGAGGAGAGCGATGCCGACGCCGTACCAGACGCTGAGCGAGATGCCGATCGCCGCGTCCTCGGTCAGGCGCGTCCAGCGCAGCATCGCCTGCACCGACAAGACGCCGATCAGGCCGGTGACGGCGGCACCCGCAAGCAACAGCGGCAGCGGCCTGCCGTCGATGCCGAGGGCCGTTGCCAGAAGGAAGGCGAGCACGATGCCGGGCAGGGTGGCGTGGCCGAGCGCGTCGGCGATGAGGGCACGTTTGCGCAGGAAGACGAAGCTGCGCTCGCGAAAGGCGCGCCGCGCGGTCGCGGGCGGGGGCGGCGGTTCCGCCATGCCACA
>CAYNIS010000406.1:0-3646 GCA_964397055.1 uncultured Rhodospirillaceae bacterium
TCGCCCATCTCCAGGCGCCCGGTCAGGACGTCCCGCTGGTCGGCGGCCTGCCGGCCCCGTCGGTCGATGAAGACGGTTTTCTGAAGCTGGGCCAGGAAGCCGAAGAAAGGCCAGCCCTTGACCTCCGCCTTGGCGACGAAGGAGGCCTCGATCAGGCTGCCGAGCACCGGGATGTCGAGGTATGAGGAGTGGTTGGAGACGAACAGCACCGGGCCGTTGCCGACCGGTCCGCCGGTGACCGCGATCCGCATGCCCAGGGCCTTGAGGCAGAGCGCGTGATAGAGGCGCGGAATGCGGCACCACCAACCGACCCCGGCTGCCAGCGCGACCAACTGAAACGGCACGGAGGCCAGGGTCACCAGGAGATAGGCAAGGAGCCGGGCTGCCCCCAGGGCTTTCGATCCCACGTCGCCATGTCCTTGAGAGTTAGCGTCGCCGGATCACTCGTCGGCCAGATCCGGGAACAGCGAACTGTCCTGCATCGAGCGCTCGTAGTGCTTGAGGTAGCGGTCCGAAATCAGGTCGGTCTTGACGACGACGCAGACGTCGGTCGTGTTGAATTCGTGGTCGATCACCGCCCCGTCGCCGACAAACCCGCCGAGACGCAAGTACCCCTTGATCAGCGGCGGCAGTTCCGCGACCGCCGCACGCGGCCGTATCTGCTCGGTGTCCAGGATGTTCATGTCGACATAGCGCTCGGGCACGGCGACCGGCCGGAGCGCCGGCGGCGCCAGATGATAGTGATAAAGGTAGCTCAACTGCTGGCCGAGGCTCGACGGGTCAGTGCCGTGCAGGCTGGCACAACCGAACAAGACCACGATGTCGTAGTGATGGACGTATTCGGCGATCGCCCGCCACAGAAGCTGCATCGTCGGGCGGTTGCGATAGCCGACATCGACGCAGGACCGGCCGACCTCCAGGATTTCGCCAGGCAGGCTGAGAAGGCTGCGGATGTCGTATTCGTCGGAGGTGTAGAAGCTGCCGTACTGTCGCGCAATCTCCCGCCGGATCAGCCGGTAGGTGCCGACGACGCCGAAGTCCTGGGTCCGCGAGCGATCGATCACCAGGAGGTGATCGGCGATCGCATCGAAGCTGTCGGTGTCGCGCAGGCTCGCCGCCACCTCCGGCGACGGGCGGGCCGCCATCTCGTCGTAGAACACGCGATAGCGCAGCGCCTGGGCGGCGTCGACTTCCGCCGCGGAGCGGGCGAGGCGGACTTCGAGGTCGCCGATGCGGACATCGTTCTGGACACGGCCGGCCGCAGTCACCGCGGGTCCAATCCCTGGTATGGCCTCAGCGCCTCACCCACCGCCATCGCGTCCTCTGCGCTCCCCATACGCATCCGGTAAGGGCGTCGATTAGCCGACGGGCATCTTCCCGACACCCGATTGTCGCGGCCATGGGCAGCACACTGGTCGAACCATGCGACCAAGGCCGGGACCGTCGGCGACCACGGTTCCCTACATGCCATTGATCCGGATGGGACGCCAGTTCGCGATGGCGTCCGGCAGCCGGCCGGCAACCTTGTCAGGCGCGCGCCCGCCGCCCGCGAGTGCCGAGGCCGATGTTCTTGGCAAGCTTCGAGCGCTCTTCGGCGTAATTCGGCGCCACCATCGGGTAATCAGGTGGAAGGCCCCAGCGTTCGCGATACTCTTCCGGGGTCATATTGTAGGCTGTCTTGAGATGGCGCTTCAGCATCTTCAGCTGTTTGCCATCCTCCAGGCAGATCAGGTAATCCGGAGTCACCGAGCGCTTGATCGGGACTGCGGGCTGGGGCCGCTCCTGCTTGGGCGCAGGTTCCACACCCACCGTCGACAAGGTGCGGTACACCTGCTCGATCAATTGCGGCAGGTCGGATAGGGCCACGGTATTGTTGGAAACATGGGCTGCCACGATTTCAGTGGTTAGCGCCAGCAACGTCTTCGGCGGCGTTTCCTGATCCATCTTTCCTTAGCTCCAACTGGCTCTTGCCACTCTTATATTGATCAGCAAGTGCGGAACGCAATCACAATATACTTGCAAAATAACAACACCCGGCCAGAGGTTTCGGTGATGGAATACTTCCTTGATGTAACCTCAGAAGTCTGCCCACTTACGTTCGTCAAGGCGCGCTTGTTGATCGAGCGAATGCCGGTCGGCGCCCAGGCGGAAATCCGCCTGAACGCGGGCGAACCGCTGTCGAACGTCCCCCGGGCCCTGGGGGAACTGGGCCATCGCATCCTCAGCATCGATGCGGAAACCGGCGACCCGGCGGGCGTCCACCGCCTGATTGTCGAAAAGGCCGCTTGAGCTCACCCGGCGGCGATTTCCCGGCCGCGCCGGGCGATCGAGCCGGCGAAGCCGCTGATGTCCTCCGCCACGCGCGACCATGACTTTGGCCCCGCAGCCGTCGCCAGAGCCGCCGTGGAGGCGCTGGCGTAGGCGCTGTCGTCCCGGATCAGATGGGCGACCGCCTCGGCAAAGGCTTCGGCGGTTACGGCGTCGGCCACGATGCCCGATCCGTATCGCCGAATCTCCTCCGCCAGCCCGCCGACCGGGGTGGCGACGGCGGGCAGGCCGGCATGTTCCGCTGCCGCCAGGGACCCCGACTGGCTGGCCTCCCGATACGGCAGGAGGAGGATGTCCGCATCCGCCAGCAGACCTCCCACCTCCTCCTCGGCGATCCAGCGATTGTCCCAGGTGGCACCCGGCAGGGGCCGCAGCATCGGCCCGTAGGTGGCTTCGTCGCCGGCACCGGCAACGACCAGCCGGATGCGGTCGCCGAAGCGGTCATGCAGTCGGGCATAGGCGTCGGCCAGGATGTCGATGCCCTTGTAGGCGAGAAGCCGGCCGAAGAACGTGAGGGTGATCGGCCCGCCCGGCGGCAGGGTCCGCGGGGCGGCCGGCGCCTGACCGAAGGCGAAGCTGCCGAGCGGGATGGTCGCGATGCGCGCGGCCGGAAGATCGGGCCGCTGGCGGGCGATCCCCGCGGCCACATGGGTCGTCGGCCCAACCAGGGCATCGGCCAGGGCTATGTCCCGCGCGGTCACCCAGCGCCGGATCACGTTGTTCTCGCCCGGATGCGGCTCGGCGTCGTGGGCGACCAGGGCATAGGGGATGCCGGCCCGCGTCAGGCCCGGGGCGACCAGGGGCGACCACAAATGCGTCATGGTCGAGATGACGACGTCCGCCTGTTGCGCCTGGGCGAAATCGGCGAGTTCCCGACGCAGTCCGGGCAGGCGCAGGAACCCGGCGGCGAAGCCCAAAACCGACCGGTAGGTGTCGACGACCAGTTCCGGCAGCCCGAGGGCCGCCATCGGGGCCGCGAACTCGCTCTGCCGCGCGTAGCTGAGGGAGACCGCGACATCGTCCCGTTCGGCGAGCGCCCGGGCCAGCTCATAGGTGTAGCGCGGCCCGCCGCCCTTGCGGTTCCAGTGCCAGAGCAAGAGACGGATCACGGGGCCGCCATCCGCTCGGCGGGGTAGATGAACGGCGATCCGTCGAGAATGCCCCGCATGACGACATCCAGCCCCGGATCGGCCCCCGGCCCCAGGGCGTGAAGGCCCGCGATCTCCGGCCGGAAGGGCGGCCAGCCGCCGGTCGGCGCCATGAAGGCCAGCGGGATCATGCGCCGGAAGAAGAAGTGATAGGCATAGGCGCGGGCCCG
>CAYNIS010000407.1:0-3635 GCA_964397055.1 uncultured Rhodospirillaceae bacterium
GAAGAGGAAATCCTTCGCCGCATCAACCGCGGCGCAGAGGATGCCGCCAAAAAAGGGCCGCCTCCCCGGCGTCCCACTGGCTGTGCAGGCGGTGGGCCGGCTGGTTGGAGATCAGGTGAAGCGGGAAGCGCCGGGCCTCCTCCGCGCCCAGCCACTCCCGGGGCGCGATCCAGGCCGGGTGCGGCGGGCAGTCCGAATAGCCGAAGCCGGCGATTGTGTCCGAGCAGATCTCGATCCGGCCGGACGGTGTCGGCAGCGGATAGGCCGAGGGGTCGGCGCGGAAGTCGGCGAGCAGCACCAGCCAGGACTCTCCCTCCGTCGTGTCCCGGTGCTCGACATGGCCGGCCGCGAGGAAGCTGTCATAGTCGGGCAGGTGCTGGTGGCGCTCCTGCCACTTGGCATAGAGGTGACGCTGCCAGTCCTCGGCCGTCCGGTGCTGGTGGAAGCGCGGCCCGGCACCCAGCCGGTCGGCAAGGGCGGAGAACACGGCATAGTCGTCGCGCGCTTCCGCCACCGGCGGGATCGCCGGGTCCATCGACACCAGGAACGGGTCCACCGACGCCCCGCCGAAATCGCGCCGTTCGAGCGGGGTCGTGATCGGCAGCACGATGTCGGCATGGGCCGCGGCGGCGGTGAAGAACGGGTCGTGGACAACGATCGTTTCCGGCCGCTGCCAGGCGGCGACCAGGCGGTTCAGGTCCTGATGGTGGTGAAACGGATTGCCGCCGGCCCAGTAGACGAGGCGGATGTCCGGATAGGTCAGGCGCTGGCCGTCATAGTCGTAAGACTCTCCGGGGCGCTCCAGCATCTCCGCGATGCGGGCGACCGGGATGAAGGTCGCGACCTTGTTGAGGATGCCGGGGAAGCGGGGGGCACGCACCCGCCGGCCGCCGTTGCCGACCGATCCGACCGCCGCGTAGCCCAGGGCAAAGCCGCCGCCGGGCAACCCGATCTGGCCGACGACGGCGGCCAGGGCGACGATCGCCCAGAACGGCTGTTCGCCATGGTCGGCCCGCTGCAACGACCAGGCCGCGTTCAGCATGCTGCGGGTCGCGGCGAGGTCCCGGGCCAGCGCCCGGATGCGATCGGCGGCGAGGCCGGAGATCGCGGCCGCCCACTCGGCGGTCTTGGGCGTGCCGTCGCTCTCGCCCAGGAGATAGGCGCGCCAGCGATCGAAACCGACGGTGTAGCGATCGAGAAAGCCGAGGTCCGCCAGCCCCTCGACCACCAGGGTATGGGCGAGCGCCAGCATCACCGCAGTGTCGGTGTTGGGGCGGATCGCCAGCCATTCCGCACCCAGTTCCGCCATCGTGTCGTCGCGCAAGGGGGAGATCGACACGAACCGGCAGCCGTTGGCACGGGCTTCCCGCAACAGCGGGGCAACGACATGGCGGCCCTGCCCGCCGGACTGGATCTGGCTGTTCTTCACCGGCAGCCCGCCGAACGACACCAGGAGCCTGGTGTCCCGGGCGATCACCTGGAGCGAGGTCGAGGCATCCTGGATGTCGTCGAAGGAGTGGCCGAGGACATGCGGGATGATCACTTCCGCGGCGGCCAGGGAATAGGTGTTGCGGCTCGCGGTGTAGCCCCCGATCGCGGCCAGGAAGCGGTGGATCTGGCTTTGCGCATGGTGGAAGCGCCCGGCGGAGGCCCAGCCGTAGGACCCGCCGTAGATCGCCCGGTTGCCGTGGGTCGTGCGCACGCGCGCAAGCTCGCCCGCGACCAGGTCCAAGGCTTCGTCCCAGGTGACGGCCAAGAACCGGTCGGCACCCCGGCGGCGCGGGTGTTCCGCCAGGCGGTGGTCGAGCCAGCCCTCCCGCACCAGGGGAGCGGGCACGCGGCGTTCGGCGACGGAGGCGAAGGAGCGGCCGAGCGGCGACGGGTCGGGATCGAGCGCCCACGGCTCCACCGCCTCGATCCGACCGTCCGCAACGGTCAGGTCATAAGCCCCCCAATGGGCGAAAGTGCGCTTGCGCTCGCCCATTCGATCGCGGTCAGGAAACCAGCGCCTGTTCGTAGGCGGCGACGAAGATGCCCATCAATGCACCGCCGTCGACGCCGCCATCCGCGCTCAAGCCCGCGGCATAGCTGGTCGCCTGCCACAGGCAGTAGCGCAGGATGTCGCGATCGCCCTCGTCGACCGCGGATGCCGCCGTGCGTGCCTCCGCCAGCAGGGCTTCCAGGATGAACACACGGTCCGCGACCGTCGGCGTGAAGCCTGCCGGTGCGGCCCAGGGCTGCGCCAGACGCGCCGCCGCCTCGCTGTCGAGATGGCCGGCGATCGCCACCGTCTCCGCCAGGTCCTGGATGCGCGGCCGGTCGGCCCCTTCCGTGCTGGCGAGGCGTGCCGTCATGGCGCCCAGATCGGCCATGACCCCCCAGCTGTCGACCAGGCCGCTCGCGGCATGCCGGTTCATGTCCGCCAGCCGCTCCCAGACCTTCAGGTAGCGGCTGTCATAGCGCGCGGCCTCGGGCGAGCCATGCGGGTCCTCGATGCTTTCGGCGAACATGGCGGTCACGCTCCCGGCTTCGCTTGGCTCTTCGCCTCGGCCGCGCGCTTGGCGCGAATCTCGTCGGCCTTGTCGCCGATCACCTTGGCATACTCGTCCAGGGTCTGGACATTGGACACGCGCCCGTTCTCGTCGACATCGGCGACCTTCACCTCGACCCCCGCTTCCTTGAACATGGCGAGGCTGTCTTCCATCTTCTCGGCGAACCGGTCGAGGAAGCCGCCGGCGTCAGCCTGGCGGTCGATGATGACTTCCTTGATCCCGCAGGAGCAGATCGCGGTCGCACAGGCGACGCAGGGCGTGCCGGTGACCACGATCGACGCCCCCTCGAGCGGGATGCCCGCGCGCGCGGCGTTGTAGATGGCACCGCGTTCGCCATGGGTGTTGGCGTCGTACTTCAGTGGCCGCTCGACCCACCGGCCGCTCGCCGGGATGCCCTCCGGAAAGCGGTTGACGCCGGCGACCACCGGCTCGCCCTCCCGGTCCAGGATCAGCGCGCCGATCTTGGTCGAGGGGTCCGGGCTGTACTGGCGGATGTGCCGGGCGAACTGGACGAAGCGGCCGGTTTCCTGGTCGGCGGCACCTTCGTAGTCGACATCCTGGTAGCGCTCGTCCGGCTCGGTCGGCAGCGCCTTGCCGGCGATCGATTGCTCGATCTTGCTGAGGGCGGCGTTGACGCCGTCCGCGTCTATCTGGGGATCGACGGACATGGGGCCGGTTCCTTGATGACGGCGCAACGGATCGCCCGCTGAGGCGAGCGAAATCCGCCGCACGCGAGCCACCAGCCTGCCGATAGATTTTTAAAGGATGATTTAGTCTACGCCCGAAACGGCGGTTTTTCAATGCGGTGCGGCTTGACCGGGCGGCAGGGCTGCCCCTTCAATCCGCCCCGACCCCGCCGTTGGAGATGACCCTTGGAAGCCGATCTCGTCCCCGTCGACCCCGCCCCGTTCATCGCCCAGCACCTGCCGCTCAAGGTCGGCAGCCGGGCCGACGGCACGGTGATTGCGGAGATCGACTTCACCGCGGACCACCTCAACAAGGCGAAGGTGGTGCATGGCGGGGCGGTGGCCGCCGTCCTCGACGTCGCGGTCGCGACCGCCGCTTCCCGCGCGCATGAGGGCG
>CAYNIS010000408.1:0-3634 GCA_964397055.1 uncultured Rhodospirillaceae bacterium
AGGCCGCCGATCACGACCAGCAGCGCCATGTGGGCGACAGTGCGCGGGCGCACGACCTGGATGCGGGTCGGCTTGCCGGCTTCCCGGGCGAGGCGATTGTAGTCGGTGTCGAACGAGATCAGCCCGCGCGGCCGTTCGACCCGGTCCATGACCGCGTCGCAGGCGTCGGCACACAGGCCGCACCCGATGCATTCCAGTTGCAGACCGTCGCGGATGTCGATCCCGGTCGGGCAGACCGCGACGCACTGCTTGCAGTCGATGCAGTCGCCCCGGCCTTCCCAGGTGTCGCCCTTCTTGTGCTTGCCGCGCGGCTCGCCCCGCCATTGCTGATAGGTGACGACAAGGCTGTCGGCGTCGAGGAGGGCCGCCTGGAAACGCGGCCACGGGCACATGAAGGTGCAGACCTGTTCACGGGCGAACCCGGCCAGAAGATATGTCGCCGCGGTGAACAGCAGGATGAAGAAGAAGACCGTGAAGCTGAGGTTGAAGGTGAAGAAGTCCGCGACCAGCGTCGGCGCGTCATAGAAATACATGATCCAGGCACCGCCGGTGGCGAGTGCGATGCCGAGCCACGCAGCATGCTTCGCCGATTTCTTCTTCCACCACTCTTCCGAATAGGGATACTTGTCGAGACGGATGCGGGCGTTGCGATCGCCCTCTATCAGCCGTTCGACATACATGAAGAGGTCGGTCCACACCGTCTGCGGACAGGCGAACCCGCACCACAGGCGCCCGCCGATGGCAGTGACCAGGAACAGGACGAGCGAGGCGAGGATCAGCCCGGCGGTGACGAAGTAGAACTCCTGGGCCCAGATCTCGATCCAGAAGAAGTAGATGCGGCGGGTGGCGAGATCGACCAGCACCGCCTGGTCCGGGGCATCGCCGGCACGCGTCCAGCGCAGCCAGGGCAGGACGTAGTAGACCGCCAGCATGCCGACCAGTGCGGTCCATTTGAGCTGGCGCCAGCGGCCGGCGACCGCCTGCGGGTAGACCATGACCCGGCCGCGGAACAGGGGCTCGGCCTTCTGCTCGGCCCGGCTGAGCACCACTTCGTCGTGGCCCTCGGGGTCATGTCCTGAGGGGCCATGTTCGGGATCGACGGACTGCATCGACATCGATGGTTTCCCTGGAACCGGAATGGGAACGGGAGCTGGCCTATTCGCCACCCCCCAGGGTGTGGACGTAGACGGTCAGCATCTTGATCGTCTCCGGCGACAGGCGCTCCTGCCAGGCCGGCATGACCCCGTGGCTGGGGGCATGGATCTGGCTGACGATCGACGCCTTGTCGCCGCCATAGAGCCAGACCGCATCGTTGAGCCGCGGCGCCCCCAGTTCCTGGTTGCCGCTGCCGCCGTCCATGTGACAGACGACGCATTGCGCCTCGTAGACGCCGGCCCCGCGCTCAATCGCGAACAGCGTTGGCTCTTCGAGCGCTTCGCGATCGCCGGCGACCATCGACAGCGACATGACGTAGTCGGCCACGTCCTCGATCTGGTCACGGGTGAGGATGCCGTCCTTGCCGAAGGCCGGCATGTAGTTGGAACGGGTGTTCTCTGGCTCGTGCCGGATGCCGACCAGAAGCGTCTGGTGGATGTCCTCGAGCTTGCCGCCCCAGATCCAGACGTCGTCGGCGAGCGAGGGGTAGCCGTACTGGCCGGCCCCGCCCAGCGCGTGGCAGGCGACGCAGTTGTCGGCGAAGGCGGCCGCGCCGCCTCGATAGGCGATTTCCTGAAGGCGTGGGTCGGTGCGAATGGCGGAGAGGTCGGCCGCCGCCATCTCGTGGAGATAGGCCTGTTCCCGCGCGCGGGAGGTTTCCATCTCGGCCTCGATGTCAAGGCGCTGGTCATAGCCCATGAGGCCGCCAGAATGGCCCGACAGGGTCGGGATCGCCGGGTAGAACAGCATGTAGACGACGGACCACGCGATGCACGCGTAAAAGATGTAGAGCCACCACTGCGGCAGTGGCGTGTTCAGCTCCTTGATGCCGTCCCACTCGTGGCCCGTGGTTTCGGTGCCGGTGACCTCGTCCTTTTCGATCTTGGTGGGCATTGCCGGTTACACCTCTTTGCCGGGCTGTTCCGTGCGGTCGGCCGGGAGGCCGCCGACGCCGTCGTCGTCATGGGTGAGGGGGATCGATCCATGCCCCTCGATCTCCCGCTTCTTGCCGGGCCACAGCGTCCACAGGACGATGCCGACGAAGAGAAGCGGGATCCAGACCGTCCAGAGCGTGGTGATCAGGCCGATGAAGCCCGCACCTGCTGCCTCTTCTTGCATGTGACGTCGCGCCTGCCTTCCGGGGACTACTGCAGCAGTTGTTCGGTTTCGTAGTCGGCGAAGTCGACCATGCGGCCGAGGATCTGGAGGTAGGCGATGAGCGCATCCATCTCCGTCACCATCGACGGGTCGCCGTCGAAGTCGCCGACCGCCGCCTTCGGGTAGCGCTCCAGAAGGGCATCATGATCGCCGTCCGGGCTTGCCTGGCCGATCAGATCCGCACGCGCGCTCTCGATCATCTCTTCGGTGTAGGGCACGCCGACAAAGGCCAGCGTTTCCAGATGCTCGCCGATGTATTCGACCTCGACCTCCCGGTTCAGCAGGAAGGCGTAGGGCGGCATCACCGATTCCGGCACCAGGCTGCGCGGATTGACCAAGTGGGCAACGTGCCAGTCGTTGGAATACTTGCCGCCGACCCGCGCCAGGTCCGGCCCGGTGCGCTTGGAGCCCCATTGGAACGGGTGGTCGTACATGCTTTCCGCGGCCAGGCTGTAATGGCCGTAGCGCTCGACCTCGTCACGGAAGGGACGGACCATCTGGCTGTGGCAGAGGTAGCAGCCCTCGCGGACATAGATGTTGCGGCCGACCTGTTCCAGCGGGGTGTATGGCCTGACCCCATCCACCGGCTCGATCGTGCTTTCGATCGTGAACAAGGGCACGATCTCGACGATTCCGCCGATTGCTACGGTGAGAAACGTCAAGAGACCCATCAGGATGACGCTGCGCTCGATCCGGGCATGCCAATCCATACCACTTTCTCCCTTTCTTCAGCGCGTCGTCATTCAGCCGGAACCGCGGCCGCGGACGGCCCGGCCACCGGCCGGGACCGGTACTGCAGCATCTCTTCCTCGATCGCGCGGTCGCCGCGGACCGTGCGATAGAGGTTGTAGACCATGACAAAAGAACCCGCGAGAAACAGCACCCCGCCGAGGGCCCGGATCACGTAGTAGGGGTGCATCGCGGCGACGGTCTCGACGAAGGAGTACTGGAGGAAGCCGAGCTCGTCGTAGGAACGCCACATCAGGCCCTGCATGATGCCGCTCACCCACATCGCGGTGATGTAGAGAACGATGCCGATGGTCGCGATCCAGAAATGGACGGCCACCAGGCGCAGAGAATAGAGGTCGGTGCGGCCGTAGAGGCGCGGGATCAGGTGGTAGAGCGCGCCGAAGGAGATGAAGGCGACCCAGCCGAGTGCTCCGGAATGGACGTGGCCGACGGTCCAGTCGGTGTAGTGGCTGAGCGCGTTGACCGCGCGCACGGACATCAAGGGCCCTTCGAAGGTCGACATGCCGTAGAACGCGACCGACACGACCAGCAGCCTGAGGACAGGGTCGGTGCGCAGCTTATCCCAGGCGCC
>CAYNIS010000409.1:0-3633 GCA_964397055.1 uncultured Rhodospirillaceae bacterium
GGTTTGCCACCGTCGCACCAAGACATTGTGATCGTCGCGTTCGGCGACAGCCTGATCCACGGCTACGGCCTCGCCACCGCCGACACCTTCCCGGTACGGCTCCAGGCGGCGCTGGCGGCCGGTGGCATCGCGGCCGATGTGGTGAACGCGGGCGTGTCCGGCGATACCACGGCCGGTGGCCTTGCGCGTGCCGACTGGGTGCTGGGCGACGACCCGGACCTGGTCATCCTGGCGCTGGGGGCGAATGACGGCCTGCGCGGGATCGATCCGGCGGCAACGCGCGAGAACCTGGACCGGCTGATCGGCAGGCTGACCGCGACCGGCACGCGGGTGCTCCTCGCCGGGATGCTGGCCCCGCCCAATCTCGGCCCCGACTACGCCGCCGGCTTCAACCCGATCTACCGCGACCTTGCGGAGAAGCACGGCGTCCCCCTCTACCCCTTCATCCTGGAGGGGGTGGCGACCGATCCCGACCTCAACCAGGCGGACGGCATTCATCCCAACGCCGACGGCGTCCAGGTGATGGTCCAGGGGATCCTGCCCCAGGTTCGTTCCCTCCTCGCCGACCCGACCGGCTGACCGAGAAAGCCGGCTGACCCGAAGAGCCGGCTGAAAAAAGGCGACAAGGCTGCCATGTCCGCGGAACCGACCCCCGACCGCCGCTTCTTTTCCGCCCACGCCACGGGCCGTTCGGCCGGGGAGGCCGCACGGGCCGCCCTCGTGCGCCTGGGCGACTTGGAGGAGGCGAATTTCGGCATCGTCTATGTGACCGACGTGATCGCCGGCGATGCCCAGGCGGTGATCGACATCCTGAAGGCCGGCACCGGGATCGAGACCTGGGTCGGTGCGGCCGGCTTCGGCATCTGTGCCGACGACCAGGAATTCTTCGACGAGCCGGCGGTGGCGATCCTCGCCGGCTGGCTGCCGGCCGACGATTTCCGGGTCCTCGATGGTGCTGACGGGATGCTGGATGCGGCGACCGTCCGCTGGGCGGCGACCCGGCTGATGGTCACCGGCCTGGTCCATGCCGACCCCACCAAGCCGGGGGCGGTGGAGGCGCTGGAGGAGCTTGCCGAGAAGACCGGCGGCTTCCTGATCGGCGGCCTGTCGTCATCGCGGGCAGAGGCCGCCAACCTCGCCGGGTCGGTGGTCGAGGCCCCCCTGTCCGGGGCCCTGTTCGGCGACCGGGTCCAGCTTCTGTCCGGCCTGACCCAGGGCTGCACGCCGATCGGGCCGGTGCGCACGGTGACCGCCGCGCGCGAGAACCTTGTGGTGACGCTCGACGGGGAGCCGGCGGTGGCGGCGCTCAAGGCCGATGTCGAGGACCTGGGCCGCCAGCTTGCCGGGCGGGAGAGCCGCGGCGGTTTGCACGTCGCCCTGCCGGTCGAGGGGTCGGACACCGGCGACTATCTGGTCCGCAACCTCCTCGGCGTCGATGAGGAGAGCGGCATCGTCGGCGTCGGTGCCCTGGTCGAGCCGGACGACAAACTGATGTTCGTGTGGCGCGACGAGATCTCGGCGAAGACCGACCTCGACCGCATGCTGGAGAGGCTGAAGGCGCGCGGGGCGGAGAACGCGCGCGGGGCGGTCTATGTCTCCTGCGTCGCGCGCGGGCCCAACACCTTCGGCCCCGGGGCGATCGAGCTGAAGGCCATCCGCGAGGCGCTGGGGCCGATCCCGCTGGTCGGCTTCTTCGCCGATGGCGAGATCTCCCACAATCGCCTCTACGGCTACACCGGCGTGCTGACGCTCTTCATGTGACGGTCTGGTGGAGTGAAGTCGACGTTTGGATCCCCTTTGGCAGCTAGTGTCCTGATTCCGAAGTTCGCTGCCAGGGCGTGACCCGCGCGCTTGCGACCTTCGGAATCGAGAAGGACACTAGATTCAATGGGTTGTTAGTGTGATTCAGATCGAGAAGGTCGCACCCAACTTGCGGATAGAGCGATCGACCTTCTCGATCATCACACTAGTGCCGAACCGAACGTCGACTTCGGAAACTCCCCTGGAACCAATATGGTAACGCGCGGTTTGCCGATTCCGGCCGGCTGGAAAATGCACTAGGATTCCGCCCGAGACGACAACCATCGCGAGGGAGAGGCGGGATGACCGCTGCCGAGACCATCCACGTGGCAGAGCCGGATGAGGAAGTCCTGTTCGAGAAGGACGGGCACGTCGCCACGATCACCCTGAATGCGCCGGCGCGGATGAACACCATTTCCGGGCCGATGCTCGACCGCCTCGCGGACCTCTTGATCCTCGCCGACCAGGACGAGGAGGTGCGCGCGATCGTGCTGACCGGGGCCGGCCGCGCGTTCTGCGCCGGGCTCGACGTCCGCCGCCACCAGGAGGGCGACGGCCTTCTCAACGATACCGACAAGCCGAAGAAGCACGGCCTGGTCGGATCGAGCGCCTCCTCACCGACCAACATCGACGTCCGCCGGGCGCCGCCGACCGTGCTCCACCAGCTCGACACGCCGGTCGTCTGCGCTCTCAACGGCTCGGCCGCCGGCTACGGCTTCGACCTCGCCATGGGGGCCGACATCCGCGTGATGGCGGCGGAGGCGAAGCTGGCGGCGGCGTTCACCAAGCGCGGCGTGGTGCCGGAATCCGGCGGCACCTGGATCCTGCCGCGGCTTCTCGGCTGGGCGAAGGCGGCGGAGCTGGTTTTCACCGGCCGCACGCTGACCGCCGACCAGTGCCTGGACCTCGGCCTCGTGAACGAGGTGGTGCCGGCCGCCGAGCTCCCGGCGCGCGCGCGCGCACTGGCGGACGAGATCGCGGCCAACGCCCCGCTCGCCGTGCAGGCCGCCAAGCGGATGATGCGCATGGGCCTCAACCAGACCTTCGCCGACCATGTCCACCACGTCTTCCTGCAGTTGCTGCCGCTGACCAAGAGCGAGGACATGAAGGAGGGGATGGCGGCCTTCCTCGAGAAGCGGCCGCCGGACTTCAAGGGGCGATGACTGTCGCGGGCCGGGAGAGGGCCGCACCGGCGCCGAAGCCACGCCGACGGGGCGATCTCGCACCGCTGATCGTCATGGCGCTGGCGGCGAGTGCCGCCGGGGTCGCCGGCACAGTGGTCGGCCGCCTGACCGCGCCGCCCGGCACGCCGCCGACGCCGGACGGCCTTCACCGGCTGATCGACCTCGCCCCCGCGATCGTCGACGGTGACCCGGCATTGGTCGCCGGCGCCATTCGTCTCGGGGTCGACCCCGATCGTCCGTTTCGGAACGGCCGCACTCCGCTCACCCTGGCGGCAGCCCGCCGGGATCCGGCGATGGTTGCCGCCTTGATCGCTGGCGGTGCGGACGCCGCCAAGCCGGACCCGGCCGGGCGCCTGCCGGTCGTGGTGGCGGTGGAAGCCGCGGCACCGGACGTGCTCGACCAGCTGATCGCAGCCGGGGGCCTCGCCGATGGCCTGGGGGACATGGAGCCGCCGCTCACCCACAGGGCCGCGGCGAGCGGGCATCGCGGCGTGCTGTCCGCCCTGGTTCGTGCGGGATTGCCGATCGACAGCCGGTCGCGCGCCGGCAACTCGGTCCTGCATGCGGCGGTGGATCGGCCGATGCTGCTGGACCACCTGTTGTCGGCCGGGCTCGACCCGAATGTCGCCAATCGCCTTGCTGAAACGCC
>CAYNIS010000410.1:0-3629 GCA_964397055.1 uncultured Rhodospirillaceae bacterium
CCGTGCGGGAATCCCAAAACCTCTACCTGAGTCAATTCGTCCACACGGCCTAGAGGGCGGTGCGTCGACCGCCTCAAGAGAAACCGTCGCAACTTGATTGGGGGGGCATTTTTAGAGCTCCCCCTTTCTTGTTGCCGATACGCAAAGTCCCGGGTGCGGCCCGAACCGATCGTGTCAGGGCGCCGTTTCATGATCAGCCCGGATATGTCGGCTGCTTGTCAATCGACCGAACCGGTCTGTCGTTGCCGCCACCGTTCAGCCGGAGTGCGGCATGTCCTGGCGCTGATCAACCAAGTGAACAGAGAGGCCCGATGCTTAAGCAAATTCTCACCATGGGCACGGTTGCCGCGGCTCTGATGCCTGGCGTCACCCTTGCCGACTCGTGCGCCGGCGCCTTCGAGGCGGCTGGACAACAGAACAATCCGCTCGCCGAAACCGTCAACATGCGGAAACCTGCCGAGCGCAAGGTCATCCGCAACCTTCGCGATGCCGCCCGCTCCCTCGAGCAGCAGGGCCGGGACGAGGCCTGCCAGCGCGTCGCTGAGACGATCAAGATGGTCGTGGCTGACTATCGTGCGGATCGGCATGATGACGATACCGACGGCGCCGATGCCACCGGCGGCTATGACGCCTCCGGGCTTGAGGGTGATCAGCGGATGCAGGAAATCCGCGACCGCATCGTTGTCTTCATCGACGTCGACAGCACGGTGGATACGGCCGAACTCGACGGTGCCGACGTCTACAATTTCGACAACGAGTATCTCGGCTATATCGAAGGGGCAATCGTCCCGCAGGGCGACCCGATGAGCCACCTCATCGTCAGCCATGGCAGTTTCTGGGACCTCTATGACCGTGATGTCGCGGTTCCGGTCGCCGAGTTCTTCTGGGACCCGCGCGAGGAGGTGTTCTACCTGCCGGTGACCAATGCGGAGATGGACTGCGCGCCCGACTACGACCGGGCGGAAGACGGCACCTGGGAGCGCAGCCGGAACGACGGCTGGTATGAGGAGATGGGCTTCGGCGCCGGCTGAAACCGCTGCAGCCTCAGCCTACCCACGCCTTTGACCGGCCCCTCATCCTGGAGGCTGGCTGGTATTGCCGCTGAAGTGACGAAGGAGACAACACCGTGAACTGGAACGACGCTTCCGCCCGTTGGCAGCAGTTGAAGGGCTCAGTTCGCAAGCAATGGGGCAAGCTGACCGACGATGACGTCGCCGAAATCAAGGGTGACCGCGACAAGCTCGTCGGCAAGCTTCAGGAACGCTACGGTTACGAGCGCGCGAAAGCCGAAGAGTTGGTCGACGGCTGGGCGGTCACCGCGGTCTGAGGAGGCCCCAAGTGCCGGATGGCGCCCTCGCGCTCGCTCAGAGCGTCACCCGGCGGCGCGCAGGGCCTCCGTCGCCGGGCGATCGATGGCGCCGTCGCGGATCACGACCTTGTAGTCGCGCAAGGCCGTGTCGGCGGAGATGAAGCCGTCGAGGACGTCGTCCAGCACCAGGTCGGGGTCGCGCGCCAGCGGGTCGCCGTAGCCGCCGCCGGCCGGGCCCACACAGACGAACCGGTCGCCCGCGCGGGTGACGGTGTGCGGCACCTTGGACGGCAGGAAATCGACGCCGCCTGCGGAATGGTGGAACTGCAGTTCCGCCGGCCAGCCCTCCGACCCGCCCAGGAAGCCCCAGGGGCGATAGCGATGGCCTTCCCCCTCCACCGACGCGCCCCCCTCGCCGACGAACTCGAACTCGCGCACGCTGCCCAGGCCGCCGCGCCATTGGCCGGCGCCCGACACGTCCTCCCGCAGTTCATAGCGGTGAACGCGCAAGGGCAGGTGGCTCTCGATATCCTCGATCGGGTTGTTGCGGGTGTTGGCGTAGAGCGTGTCGACCGCGTCCATCCCGTCCATGCCGTGGCGCCCGCCATAGGAGCCCTCGAAGATCTCCATGTGGACCCAATGGGTCTCGCCGTTGAGGCCGGAAAAGGCGATGACCTTGAGGTTGCCGATGCCGGCCGAGACCTGTTCCGGCACGGCGAGGCTGAGCGCCTTCATAACCGTGTCGGCGAGCTGGTTGCCCGGGCAGAAGCGCGCGATGGTGGGGGCGGGGAAGACGGGGTTTGCCAAACAGCCCTTGGGCACCTTGAGCGTGATCGGGCGGATCAGGCCCGCATTGACCGGAATGTGGCCGTAGACCGCGGTGTCGAGGAGGATCGAGCGGATCGTCAGCCAGATCGCGATGTCGGTGGTGCCGACCAGCGGCATGTTGATCGGCCGGTCCGGGACCTGCGGGGCCGTCCCCTCCAGGTCGACGATCATCTCCTCCCCCTGGACGGTGATCGTCACCCTGATCGGCAGCTCCTTCTTCGTCGCATCATCACTGTCGAGGAAGCCGTCGATCGCCGTCTCCGCCGCATAGACGCCGTCCGGCAGGCGCCCGATCGCCTGGCGCATCAGCCGTTCGGAGGTATCCAGCATCGCCTCGCACGCGGCCTGGAATTCCTCCACGCCGTGCTTGGCGACCAGGGCTTCCATGCGTTCCGCCCCGATCACCGCGGCGGCGATCTGGGCCTCCATGTCGCCGACCACCATGTCGGACGCCCGGATGTTGTCGCGCACGATGTGCCAGACGGCGTCGTTGCGCCGGCCCTGGTCGACGACCTTGATCGCCTTGAACTGCAGGCCCTCGGCATAGGCATCGATGGCGTCGACGATGCCGCAGGATCCGGGAGAGAGGGCGCCGATATCCAGATGGTGGGCGGTGTTGGCGGAAAACCCGACCAGTTCGTCGCCATGGAACACCGGCACGATGAAGGCGACGTCGGGGCCGTGGCTCGCCCCGCCATAGGCGTCGTTGTGCATGACCACGTCACCCGGGCGGAACGCGTCGCTGCGCTTTGCCATCACCGTGAGCGCGTTCTGGACATACCCCGGGATCGGCCCGGACTGGAGCGGGGTCGACTGGGCGCTCTCGGCAAGGCCGCGACCTTGGGCATCGACCAGGCCGGCGCCGAAGTCCTCCGACTCCCGTATGATCGAGGAATAGGACATCCGCATCAGCTTGTAGCCGACCTCGATCGCGATGTTTTCGAGAGCCCCCTGGATCACGCTGACGGTGACCGGATCGACGGATGCAACGTTGGACATCGGTGGGCCCCCTTACGCAGCGGTGTTGATGATGAGGTTGCCGGCAGCCTCGGCGGTGATGCTCGCACCCGGCGGGACGACGGTCGTCGTGTCCTTCTGGATCACGATGCACGGACCGGGGACCGCCTCTCCCACCGGCAGGGCCTCGCGCTGGTAGAAGGTGACATCGACCTCCTCCAGCGCCCCATTGGTGCGAAAGGTCCCGCGCCCGGTCTTGATCACCGCCTCGGCGAGCGGGCCGCCGGCTTGCGGCTTCGGGTTGCCGATCTTGGGCATCGCCCCGACCCCGGTCAGCCGAAGGTTCACAAGCTCGATCGGGCTGTCCAGGAAGGCGTGCCCGTATTCCACCCGGTGCTGTTCGTGGAACCGATCGAACACGCCGGCGATGGCGGCGGCGTCGATGGCGCCCGCCGGGATCGGCACCCGCAGTTCGTAGCCCTGGCCGACATAGCGCAGGTCGCCGGCGCGCACGAAGCTGACATCGGCGGGCGAC
>CAYNIS010000411.1:0-3629 GCA_964397055.1 uncultured Rhodospirillaceae bacterium
AGATCGAGGCGCTGCTGGCCGCGCGTCCCACCGCGCCGCTGCGACCGACCGGGCGACGACCGCCGCCGTCGCGCGCGCCTCCGCCTCCCGGAAAAGCAGGGCGCGCACTTCCTTGCGCTGTGCGTCCCGCGCTTCCCGGTCCCGGCTCGTCATTGCGCGGTAGGTGAGGCGGGCGGCGGCGAGCGTCGGGGGCATCAGCGCGATCGCCGCCGGTGTCCGGTGCCGACCCGCAACCTGCGCATGAAGCCAGCCGCGCGGGTCGCCGGCGATTGCGGCGACCTCCTCCGGTCCGGCTCCGGTGCCGAAGCGCGTGAGGGCGATCGCGGCCGCCGCTTCACCGTCGCGGGGGATCACGGGGCGACCCTTCCCTCGAGGATGGGCGACGCGGCGAGGGTTGCGCGGCCGTCAGCACTCATCCGGCCGGCCGCCGCGACCAGCGCGCGGTGCGCCAGTGCCCGGGCGGACAGGCCGCGGTCGCGCGCACGTTCCAGGGCCGCTTCCAGAACCTCCGGGTCGAAGGGATCGGCGCGCAGGGCCGAGCGGACCTCGTCCACCGCCTCCCGGATTTCGCGCCGTTGCACGCCATAGGCATCGCGCGCGGCATCGAGTTCCGTCCTGAGCGCCGAGCGGTCATCGGCGGGCAGGGCTGCACTCAGGCTCCGCCGCGGGCCGACCGCGGTGCCCGCCCCGGCACTCTTCACCACATCGGCGATCACCATGCCGCCGAGGAAGAGATTGAGGGCGAGAGAGGCGACCAGCGGCAGGCTGAAGCCGCCGGGGGCCGCGCTGGGCATCTTGGGTGTGCTCATGTCTCGCCCTCCGCCGGGTCGAAGTCGACGACCATCATCTCGGCAACCGGGTGGCTCAGAAGCGGGTCGTCGCCGGGCACGGCGGTCTGCCAGCCGATGACCAGGCCGACCAACCCGGCAGCCCCCAGGGCCGCGGCCTGCCAGCCGGGCAGGGCGGGCATCCATCCGCGCGGCACAGGGGCGGCACCCGCGAGATCCTGGGGCTGGTCCATCGCGGCCCGCGCGATCCGGTCAACGAGGTCGGCCTCGACCGGGGCGACCTCCACCTTCGCCAACAGCCGGTCGAGGTCGGCATCGGACATGCCGGTCGCCGCCGGGTTCCGCCCGGGGCCGAGTTGCGCGCGAAGGCGGTCGAGCCATGTCATCTGACCAGATCCTCTTCGAGGCCGGCGAGTTCCAGCTTCAGGCTGCGCCGGGCGCGGACCAGGAGCGATTCGATCGCATGCACGCTGATCTCCATCGCGGCGGCCGCGTCGATGTTCGACAGTCCCTCATACCAACACAGGATCAAGGCCGTGCGTTGCCGTTCGGGCAGGCCGTCGATCGCCGCCCGCACGCGCCGGGCCGTCTGGTCTCGGGCAATGGTGCGATAGGCGTCATCGCGCTCGTCGGCCGGTTCCGGTGCCGACTCCAATGGCTCGGCCCGCGGTTTCCGTCGTCGGTCGATGGCGAGGTTGACGGTCACCCGGTAGAGCCAGGTGGTGAGCCGGGCGAGCCCGCTCTGCCAGTTCGGCGCGCCGACCCAGACCTTGTGGAAAACCTCCTGCGCCACGTCTTCCGCATCCTCCCGGTTGCCCAGCACCCGTTCCGCGATCGCGACCACCCGCGCGAGGTGGCGCCCGACCAGGACCCGGAAGGCCACCCGGTCCCCGCCGGCGACCATGGCCATCAGCGCCTCGTCGTGGAGACCGTCGATCTCGGCGGCGGCCCAGCCGGGGGCAGTTTCAGGGCTGGCATCCGCCACGCGCGTCAATCCTGATCCCGGATCCTGTTCCGTCGCCGTCGGCGGTCACCTCGCCCCTGCGGCACCTGCCTGATCCTTCATGATACGAGGAGGCGGCGTCGAATCCGGCGCGGGAAATTTGAGGAAAGGCTTGGCCGAACGGGGTATGGTCCGCTGTCTTCGCTTCGGCGAGGGCGTTGAACCGCGTTCGGGGGACCCTTGGAATGAGTTGGACGGACGAGCAGGAAGAAAAGCTGAAGCAGCTCTGGCGCGAAGGCAAAACCGCGAGCCAGATCGCCGAGGAGCTGGGTGGCGTGTCGCGCAATGCCGTCATCGGCAAGGCGCATCGCCTGGGCCTGTCCGGTCGGCCGTCCCCGATCAAGGTGAAGGCGTCCCGGCCGAAGAAGGTCGGCCTTCTGGACCTGACGGAGCGCATGTGTCGCTGGCCGATCGGCGACCCGCGCCAGCCCGGCTTCTACTTCTGCGGCAAGCAGGCGATGCCCGGTCTGCCCTATTGCGCGGAACACGCCGCCAAGGCCTATCAGACGCCGCAGCGCCGGGGCGACGCCGAGCGCAGCAAGGCCGCCCAGGCCGCAGCCCTGCTCGCTCAGCAACAACAGCAGCAGCAACAGGGCGGCGGCTCGGGCGACGCCAGCTGAAGGGCCGGCTTTCGGGCGCCGATCAGTCGTCCCCGTCGGACCCTGTGCGGGTGCGATAGTCGCCGTATTGCTGGTCGCGCAGGCTGAGGGCCGCCTTGACCCCCTGCTTAGCGAATTCCGCGCGGTAGCTGAGCGACGCCTCAGTCGTGAACGCCAGCGCCTGGATTTCGGTCCCGGCGCGCACGGCCGCGCGATAGCCCATGATCTCCAGCGCCCGGTGCATCGCGCGCTTGTTGATCTGCTGCAGTTCGGTCGGGACCTTGGCGACGCGTTCGGCAATGTCGAGGACCTTCTCCTCGATCTCGTCCGCCTTGAACACGCGATTGGCGAAGCCCCAGGCGACCGCCTCTTCCGCTGTCATGGAATCACCGGTCATCATCAGCTCCATCGCGCGGCGGAAGCCGATATGCCAGGGGTGGAACTGGAAATCGGGCGGGCTCATCAGCCGGGTCGGCGGATAGCCGATCTTCGCGTCTTCGGCGACGTAGACCAGGTCGCAGGCATTGGCGAGTTCGGACCCGCCGGCAAGGCAATAGCCGTGGACCTGGGCGATCACCGGCTTGGCGAGATCCATGATCCGAAACGACCCCTCGACGACGTGACGGGACCACTGCCCCCGGCCGGACGGGCTGTAGTAGGGCTGGTTCTCATGGTTGTGCCCGGAGAGGTCATAGCCGGCGGAAAAGCACGGGCCGGCCCCCCGGAGCACGGTGGCCCGCGCGCTGTCGTCCTGGTCGATCGCTTCCAGGGCGGCAAGGAGTTCGCCGCGCAGCGGGTTGGAGAGGGCGTTGCGCTTCTCCGGCCGGTTGAGCGTGATGCGCCGGATCTCCGGGCGTGGTTCGTCGACGACGATGAACTCGTAGGCGGTCACGGGCGTCCTCCCTCAGCGTTTGGCGGCCGCACCGACGGCGGCTCTTTGCCAAGGCAGTCTAGGGGGGTTCCGGTGCGTCCGGCCAGAAGGTCGGACAAAGGCAAGCGCGGCCCGGTTGGCAATCAGGCGAGGCGGGCTGTCCGCTCGATCACCGCGCGGGCATCGTGGACGAGATTGGCGAGGATGACCGCCGCCGGCTCGACCTTGTGTTCGACGACCCCGACCCCCTGGCCCGACCACAGTGACATCTCGCCGATGTCGCCGCTGACGTCGGCATGGGGTCCGCCGGCCGCATAGCGCGGGATCGGGCGGCCGTCGGCCATGGTTGCGATCGTTTCCCCCTCGCC
>CAYNIS010000412.1:0-3596 GCA_964397055.1 uncultured Rhodospirillaceae bacterium
CGCTTGCGAACTTCGGAAGCGAGAAGGACACTAGATTCAATAGGTTGCTAGTGTGGTTCAGATCGAGAAGGTCGCACCCAACTCGCGGATAGAGCGATCGACCTCCTCGATCATCTCCTAGTGTCCTGGTTCCGAAGTTCGCTGCCAGGTGACTTGAGTCCGAGCCTGTTCCGAACCGCTTGAGTGAGCCCGCCGCCCGTGTTCGATGCCAACCTCCTGAGCCCGCTCCTGCGGGAGCGACCGGACCCGCTGCCGACCAGCATCCTGCGGCGCAGCGGGCTGACCCTGATCATCGGCATGATCGCGTTCCTGGCGATGGTCGGGGCGGCGGCCCTGCTGACGGCCGATCTGGTGAAGGACATCACCTCCGGCGTGATCGCGCTCATCTGTGCCGCCGCGATCGGTGTTCTGGTCGCCTTCGACGTGGTGCGCGCCGACCTTGCCAACCGGCGGTTCCAGCAGCAGCGCAGGCTCCTCATCGACATGCTGGAGGGCTCGGGAACGGCGCGCATGATCGCCGACGGCCGCGACGCCCAGATCTATGCGAACACGAGCTTCCTGGAGCTGGTCGCGGCCGCGCCGAACGGGGCGACCGAGGCGCTGGCCAGCCTGTTCGGGACGACCACCACGGCGGCTGCCCGCATCCGGGAGATGGCCTCGGCCGCCCGGGCCGGCACCGGTGCCGCCGCCGAACTGATGGTGGAGGGCGGCCCCAGCCCGCGCTGGCTGCAGGTCTCGGCCCTGCCGATCGCCGGCTGGGGCGATCACGTCCAGTGGCGGCTCGAGGACGTGACCGAGCGGCGCGAGATGCAAAGCACCATCGCGGAGGAACGCGCCAAGCTCGTCGACTTCATGGAGAACGCGCCGGTCGGCTTCTTCTCGACCGCGGAGGACGGCACCTTCCTGTTCGCCAACGCGACCTTCGCCCGCTGGCTGGGTGTCACGGTGGAGGAGCTTCTGTCCGGCCGGCACCGGCTGCACGACGTCCTTGCCCGACCGCCCAGGACCATCGGCCACAAGATGTTCGACAGCGACGGCTCGGAACAGCGTGGCGAGCTCCTGATCCGCGGCTTCGACGGGCGGGTTTTCCAGGCCGCGGCGTCGCAGACCACGGTGTTCGGCGATCCCGGAACACCGCTGCGCACCCGGGCGGTGATCCGCGATTTGACCCCGGAACAGGAATGGCGCGCCGCCCTCAACCGGTCCGAACAGCGCTTCCAGCGCTTCTTCGAGGATGCGCCGATCGGCATCACGCTGATCGACGCCGACGGCCGCATGACCGTCGCCAACGAAGCCCTTGCGGAGATGCTCGGGCGGTCGCTCGACGACATCATCGACCAGCCGCTGGCCCAGCTGATCGTCGCCGCCGACCGCGAGCGGGTCGAACCCCGCCTTGCCGGCACGCTGGCCGGGGAGGAGTCGGACGCGCCGATCGAGCTGCGCATGCTCGGCCCCAACGACAGCGAGCGGGTGGTCAACCTCTACGCCACCCGCTATGCGGCGGAGACCTCCGACAGCTACCGCCTGATCCTGCACTTCATCGACATGACCGAGCAGAAGCAGCTCGAAGCCCAGTTCGCCCAGTCCCAGAAGATGCAGGCGGTCGGCCAGCTCGCAGGCGGCATCGCGCACGACTTCAACAACCTCCTGACCGCGATCATCGGCTTCTGCGATCTCCTCCTGCTCCGTCACACCCCGGGTGATCCGTCGTTCGACGACATCATGCAGATCAAGCAGAACTCCAACCGCGCGGCCAATCTGGTGCGCCAGCTGCTCGCCTTCTCGCGCCAGCAGACGCTGCAGCCGCGGGTGCTCGACGTCACCGACGTCCTGATCGAACTCGCCCATCTCCTGCGCCGCCTGATCGGCGAGAACATCGAACTCGACATCGTTCACGGCCGCGACCTCGGGCTGGTCAAGGTCGACCAGGGCCAGCTCGAACAGGTCCTCATCAACCTCGCCGTCAACGCCCGCGACGCCATGCCCTCGGGCGGCACGCTCTCGGTGCGCAGCTACAATTTCACCAACTCGGCCGAGGTTCCGATCGGGGTCGAGATGATGCCGCCCGGAGAGTGGATCGCGGTCGAGGTGTCGGACACCGGCATCGGCATCCCGGTCGAGAACCTGGAACGCATCTTCGAACCGTTCTTCTCGACCAAGGAGGTCGGGTCGGGCACCGGGCTCGGCCTGTCAACGGTCTACGGGATCGTCCGCCAGACCGGCGGCTTCGTGCGCGTCGTCTCCGCGCCGGGCGAGGGTGCTCGCTTCACGATCTACCTGCCGCGCCATGTCGCCGTCGTCGAACAGGGGGCGGGAGAGGCGGAAGAGCCACGCCCGATCCTTCCCATCGACCTCACCGGCAAGGGCACGATCCTCCTGGTCGAGGACGAAGATGCGGTGCGCATGTTCTCGGCCCGCGCGCTCAAGAACAAGGGCTACCGGGTGATCGAGGCGAGCTCCGGGGAGGAGGCGATCGACGTCCTCTCCCGCCAGGGCAAGATCGTCGACCTCGTCATCACCGACGTGGTGATGCCGAAGATGGACGGGCCGACCCTGGTCGCCCGGCTGCGCGGCGAGTACCCGGACCTCAAGGTCGTCTTCATCTCCGGCTACACAGAGGACCGGTTCCGCCACCAGATCGACGTCGGCGGGGAGGTCGAGTTCCTGGCGAAACCGTTCACCCTCAAGCAGTTGGCGGCCAAGGTTAAGGACGTCATGGAAGATCGTACCGGGCCGACCGCGTTCAGCCAGACCGCCGAGTAGCCCCGGTTCGACGGCTCGAGCATTTTCCAGCCGGGCGGAATCGGCCCGGCGGTTCGGGAAAAACGCGTAACCTGTTCAATTGCAGCGAAAATCGCCGTCTCACGCTGATGAAGTCTGCTCGGGGTTTGCCCAAGGCGGCGCGACATCGTTCGTGCCCTGTTCTTTTTGCTTGAATGATGGAACAAAAAGCTTACGCTGATGGGGAATTGAAACCGCCACCTTGGCTGTGGGACAAGCGGGAGCGGACAGGCATGTCGGCACAGATGTTGCGCCTCGTCGAACAGGACACCATGGACAAGCAGAAGGCACTGGATGCCGCGCTGACCCAGATCGAACGGGCCTTCGGCAAGGGCTCGGTCATGAAGCTGGGCGCGCGCGAAGGCGTGATGGAGATCGAGGTGGTGCCGACCGGGTCGCTCGGCCTCGACATAGCGCTCGGGATCGGCGGCCTGCCGCGCGGCCGGGTGGTCGAAATCTACGGACCGGAAAGCTCCGGCAAGACCACCCTCGCCCTCCATTCGGTGGCGGAGGCGCAGCGCATCGGTGGCACCTGTGCCTTCATCGATGCCGAACACGCGCTCGACCCGACATATGCCCGCAAGCTCGGCGTCAATGTCGACGAGCTTCTGATCTCCCAGCCGGACGCCGGGGAGCAGGCGCTGGAAATCGCCGACACGCTGGTGCGCTCAGGCGCACTCGACGTGCTGGTCATCGACAGCGTTGCCGCCCTGGTGCCGCGGGCCGAGCTCGAGGGGGAAATGGGCGACAGCCAGCCGGGTTCGCGGGCCTCGCGGATGGTTTTCTCATAGGCTTCGGAGCGTCCGCCGACGATG
>CAYNIS010000413.1:0-3595 GCA_964397055.1 uncultured Rhodospirillaceae bacterium
ACCGTGATGCTGTGCTTGCGCGCGGTCGCGCGGAGCGCGAACAGGCGTTCCTCCGTCCGCTCGAGGGCGGCCGGGTCGAGATCGGTGTCGTTGCCGATCGCGTCCAGGGCGCGGACCGCCTCCTCCAGTTCGACAGCCGCCTGGTCCAGGAGGGCCAGGACCGCATCCAGCCGACCGCCGGCCTGATCGGCCACCCGCTCCAGCGCCCGGCGTGCCGCCCCGAGGCGCCGATCCGCCCCGTCCGAGCCGGAAAGGTCGTCGACCGCCTGGGTCATCGCCGCCAGCACCTTTTCCCGATGCTGGAGCAGGTTGCGCGCCTCATCGAGGGCCGCTTCCTCCCCCAACTTGGGGTCGAGCTGATCGAGCTCGCCGACGGCGTGGGTCAGGTAGTCCTCTTCGCCCCGTGCCCGGTCTGCCTCGGCCGCCGCTTCGGCGCGCGCCCCCTCGGCGGCGCGCCATCCCTGCCAGGCGTCCCCCGCAGTCTTCGCTAGCGCCTCGGTGCGGCCGAACGCATCGAGCACCCGCCGGTGATTTTCCGGATTGATCAGCCCTTGCGTGTCGAACTGGCCGTGAATGTCGACCAGCCGCTCGCCCAGCCGGCGCAGCAGGCCGGCGGAAACGCCGCTGTCGTTGACGAAGGCGCGGCTGCGGCCGTCGCGACCGACCGTACGACGGACGACCAGCGGCTCGCCCGGCTCGATCTCGATCTCCTGCTCATCGAGAAGCGCTGAGAGCGGCGCCCGGACCGTCGGCGAAACGGCGGTCAGATCGAACTCTGCGGTGACCTGGGCGCGCTCCCCTCCGCTCCGGACCAAGCCGGGATCGGCGCGCGCGCCAAGGGCCAGTCCAAGCGCATCCAGGAGGATCGACTTGCCGGCCCCGGTCTCCCCGGTCAGGACCGTGAGGCCCCCGTCAAGGTCGAGATCGAGGGCTTCGATCAGCACCAGATCACGGATGGCAAGACTGGTCAGCATGACCGCCGCCGACGATGCCCGGGGGCAGGGAGACCCTGCCGCCCCTCGATCAGAACAGCGAATCCCAGGCGCGGGCGAGCCAGCCCTTCTGCGCCCGGGCCGATGGTTCGTAGCCCTCCTCGGCGAGGAGCGCGTAGCTGTCCTCGTACCACGGGCTGCCTGGGAAGTTGTGGCCCAGGACCGCGGCGGCATCGCGCGCTTCCGGGATGACGCCGAGCTGGAGATAGGCCTCCGTCACGCGATGCAGTGCTTCGGCGACATGGCTCGTGGTCTGGTACTGCTCGATCACCGTGCGGAACCGCCGGATGGCGGCGTGCATGTTCCCCTGGTTCAGGTAGTAGCGCCCGATTTCCATCTCCTTGCCGGCGAGGTGATCGCGCGTGAGGTCGAGCTTGAGAGAGCTGTCCCGCGCATACTCGGTTTCGGGGAAGCGGCGGACCACCTCCTCCAGGCTTTGGAGGGCAAGTTCGGTCATGCGCTGGTCGCGGCGCACGTCGGAAATCTGCTCGTAGTAGGAGATTGCCCGCAGATAGTAGGCGTAGGCGATATCCTCGTGGCCCGGATGGATCTGGATGAACCGGTCCAGCGTGACGATCGCCTCGTCATAGCGCAGCGCCTCGTAGTAGGCGAAGGCGGCCATGGTCTGGGCGGTGGTCGCCAGGCGCGAATAGGGGTGCTGGCGTTCGACCTCGTCGAACAGCTGGGCCGCCTCGATGAAGTTACGTTCCTCCAGCTCCTGCACCGCTTCGCCGTAAATCTGTTCGGGCGGCCGCTCGACATAGGCGATCTCGTCATCGCCGCTACCGCATGCGGCAAGGCCGGCGGCCAGCGCGATGCCGGTCAGGATCGGACGGAGCGGACGCAGCGCCCGGCGGGTGAGGGGGGTACGGTCGGTGGTCATCGGCCAATCGGTCCAGCAGTGCTCGGGAACGCGGTCGGCCGATCATATAGCACGGCCCGACGGGGCCCTGTCAGCGTAAAGGTGCGACGTGATACGTCTCGGGATGTCGGGCGCGATCAGGCGCTGGCCCGTGCCCCCTGCTGCCCGCCGGCGAAGCCGGTCTGGGCGGTCGTGAGGTCGACCTGGACCCATGCCGCCGGGTCGGCGAACAGGGCGCGCAGCAGCCGGTTGTTGTCGGCGTGGCCGGTGCACACGCCGTCGAAATGGCCGAGGATCGGGCCGCCGGCGAGGTAGAGGTCACCGATCGCGTCCAGGACCTTGTGCCGGGCGAATTCGTCCGGCCAGCGCAGGCCGTCCGGGTTCAGGACCTGGCCGTCGTCGATGACGATCGCGTTGGCGAGCGAGCCGCCGCGGGCAAGGCCCATCTGGCGCAGCTTTTCGACATCGGCGAGGAAGCCGAAGGTGCGGGCGCGCGCAACGTCGTGCCGGTAGTTGCCGTTGACCAGACTGACCTGTTGCGACTGCTGGCGGATCACGTTGCAGTCGAAGTCGATCGACACGTCGAAGCTGGAGCCGGCCGCCGGGGAAAGCCGGGCCGCCTTGCCCTCGGCCTTGACCTCGATCGGGCGCAGCACCTTGAAGGCGCGCCGGGCCACCGGCTGGACCGCGACGCCGGCACAATCGATCAGGAAGACGAAGGGTTCGGCGCTGCCGTCGAGGATCGGCACCTCCGGTCCGTCGATCTCGACGATCAGGTTGTCGATCGCGGCCCCGGCCAGGGCCGACATCAGATGCTCGATCGTGCCGACGGTCACCCCGTCGTTGCCGATCACCGTGCACAGCGTGGTGTCGACCACGTGGTCGTAGCGGGCCGGGATCACGATCGGGCCGCCGTCGGCCGCCATCTTGTCCGTCCGGTGGAAGCGAATGCCGGTATCCGGCTCGGCCGGGATCAGGCGGAGGGTCACGTCCTGGCCGGAGTGCAGACCGACCCCGGTCGAATGGATGGCGCGCTTCAGCGTCTGCTGCCACACGGTCGTCTGGCCGCCGCCGGTAGCTGCGAGAGCCGCCGCGGTCAGGCCCGGGACCCGCGCGTGTGCCGCAAGAGTGGTCATGCCATCCGCCCCTTCTTCAACCCCCAAAGGTCCGTGGCGAGGTCAGGGCCTGTCCGGTCTTTTTGCCGAGTCGATTGCCCTCAATTCGCCGTAGGAGGTGCATACCAACGCCCCGGATCCAACACAAATCACCTTTTGTTACGGATTGTTACGGCACTGCGGTATGGGCTCCCGCCGGGTTCGCCGCACGTGCACGCTGATGGTGAATGCTTCGTTTAGCCAATGGCGAACCGCGCCGGTGCCGCACCGCTGGTTCAACCGAAAACAAGAAGGGTGCCGGCGCGGGGGGCGCCGACACCCGAAGGCTGAACCAGGCCAGGGCTTATTGTTGTTGCTTCGGGGTGGGGCGGGCCTGCCCGGGCTTGCCGGCCGAGGCAGCCGGCTGTCTCAGTTCGCTTGGCGGCGCAGGAAAGCCGGGATTTCCAGCAGCTCCTCGTCGCTCGCCGACATGCGCGCCCGCGGGGCGGCCGCCCCGCCATAGGAAGAGCGCTGCGCCGGCGCTGCCTGAGGGGCCGCAGCCGACGGTGCCGCCGCCGGCGGCTGGGCTGCCTCGACCGGGGCGGCCGGCGCGGAAGCTTGGGCCGTGTCGGCCGACGGGCCGATCT
>CAYNIS010000414.1:0-3592 GCA_964397055.1 uncultured Rhodospirillaceae bacterium
GGGCACCGGCGATCATCTCGTCCCGGTTGCGGCCGGACAGCGCCCCATAGTCCGAGAAGGAGGGCACGTGGAACAGCACATGCCCTTCCGCGGCATAGGCATTCCCGCGTTCGATCAACCGTTCCATCATGGTGATCATCTCGGGAATATGTGCGGTCGCGCGCGGCTCGACGTCCGGCGGCAGCACGCCGAGGGCGGCCATGTCGTCGTGATACACCTGGGTGAACTTGTCGGTGATCACCTCGATCGGAACGCCCTGGTCCTTCGCCGCCGCGTTAATCTTGTCGTCGACGTCGGTGATGTTGCGGGCGTAGGTCACGCGCGGAAAGCTGCGTCGAAGGACGCGCGCCAGGACGTCGAACACCACTGCGGGTCGGGCGTTACCGATATGCGGGTGATTGTAGACGGTCGGCCCGCAGACATAGAGCGACACGTGCTCCGGGTCGATCGGCTCGAACGCTTCTTTGCGCCGGGTCAGGGTATTGGTGAGGCTGAGGGTCATGGCACGGTGACTCTGGCAATGCGGAACAACACAACGGCGAAGGGGCGACGGCGGTTACGCCTCGCAGGTCAAGTTCGCGTCGTGGTTCGACATCCGGTCATCGATGATCCTCCCGTCTTGAGCCGCTCATATAGCTCATCCGGCGCATGGTTTCCAGGGGGCTCCCGGGAAGGCCCGGTTGCGCGCAGGGGGGAGGCTTGCCGTACCGCGATCGCGCGCACAGGTCGATCGGGCGATCATGTGGTGAGAGGGCTCCACGATGCGAAGCGCGGTTTGTGTTCTGGTTCTGCTCTTGGCGGCTGGGCTGATGTTCGGCCCGGGTCCGGCACCGGCGGATCAGACCGACCCGCGTCTGGAGAGCCTGTTCGGAGGCCTGAAAACCGCAGCGCCGAGCGAGGCGGAGGTCATCGAACGGCGCATCTGGGCGATCTGGTCGACCTATGACGGCAAGGACGAGGCGACGCGCATGGCCTTTCAGCGCGGTCTTTCCGCCATGGGCGCGCGCCGCAATGAGGCCGCCATCGACGCCTTCACCGAGGTCGTCGAGGCCGCCCCCGACTTTGCGGAGGGCTGGAACAAGCGCGCGACGGTCCGCTGGCTCGCCGGCGATTTCGACGGCTCGGTCGCCGACATCCGCCGGACCCTGGCGTTGGAGCCGCGCCATTTCGGGGCCTTGTCCGGGCTGGGTCTGATCCTGATGCAGACCGGGGAGCACGATGCGGCGATCCGCGCGTTCGAGGAGGCGTTGGCGGTCAACCCGCACATGACCGCCGCGCGCGCCCATCTGGAAGCCCTCCTCGAACGGCAGGATGACCAACGCATTTGAGCGACTGGCGACACCCCTGATCCGCGGTCTATCCTCCCGGCACCAAGCCAAGACAAACCGCCGGAGGGTGCCGCCATGACCACGCTGACCGCGGACGATCTCGCCGCCCTCGCGCGCTATGACACGCCGACCATCTGCAACGCGCTGGAGGTCGTGGCCCCGGCCTCGCGCGGGCGCGGGCACACCATCGACCCGCTGGTCTGCGCCCGCCCGGAACTCGGCATCATGGTCGGCTACGCCAAGACCGCCCGTATCCGCGCGCGTGAGCCTTCCCGCCTCGCCAAGGAGGACGGCAAGGCGCGCCGCTTCCAGTATTTCGACTACATCGCCGAAGGGCCGCAGCCCGGCATCATGGTGATCCAGGACCTGGACGGGCCGCGCGCCGGCACCGGGTCCTATTGGGGGGAGGTCAACTCCAACATCCACAAGGCGCTCGGCTGCCTCGGCGTGGTGACCGACGGGTCGATCCGCGACCTGCCCGACAACGCCGCCGGCTTCCAGTTGATCGCCGGCCGGGTCGGCCCCAGCCATGCCTTCGTCAATCTGGTCGACTGGGGGCTGGAGGTGAATGTCGCCGGGATGACCGTGCGCTCCGGCGATCTGGTTCATGCCGACCAGCATGGGGCGGTCGTGATCCCGCACGATGTCGCGAAGGACGTTCCGGCCGCCGCCGATCTCCTGATCCGGCGCGAACGCGTGATCATCGACGCCTGCCAGGCGCCGGATTTCTCGGTTCAGAAGCTGAAGGACGCGATCGGCAAGGCCGACGAGATCCACTGATCCGCAATCGCTTCTCCCGGGCTCAGGCGAGGCCGAACGGGAACGCCCAGAAGACCAGGCCGAAGGCGGTGGCGGAGAAGACGAAGGCCAGGGCCATCACCACCCCGTCGCGGGCGAACAGGCCGATGCCGAACAGGGTGATGGCCGCCCCCGGGATGTTGACCGCCCCGGTACCAGCTCCAGCGGCGGGAACACGATGGCGAGCGCGGTTGCCACGCACGCCGCCGCGTAGCGGATCGGGCGGCCGGTCGCCCAGCCGATGCGCCGGGCGATGAAGCCGTCGACCCAGCGCATGACCGGTCTGCTCTTGTCTGCCGCCTTGCGCAGGCTGTCCTTGGCCAGGCTGCGCCGGGTGATCAGGGACGGCAGCCACAGGGTCTTGCGCCCGACCAGCACCTGGATCGAGATCAGGAAGATCGCGATACCGGCGATGCTTGGCAATCCCGGGATCACGCTGATCACCGGGGCGATGGTGATCAGCCCGAGGAACAGGAGGGCCGGGCCGTAGGTCCGGTCGCCATAGTGGTCGAGCAGGTCCTGGATGCCGACGTGGTCGCCGTCGGTCTCGTTGATGGCGACATCCATGATCTCCTCGAGCGGTGTTTCGTCCGTCATCCCTTTTGTTCCTCTGCACCCCGATGATCCGATAACGCCGCTGACCGCATTCGCGTTCACGGCTGGTGCTTGCTCGTTCCAGGATGGCACGACCGACGGGAGTGCGTTCACCGCGCATTAACCCGCCAGACCGATGCTCAGGAGGTTTCAGCGTTGCTGAGATCGGTTGAGGCGGGCGGAAGGTGCCCGGGCGATGTTGAGCAAGCCGTTTCTGACCACCCCCGAGATCGCCGAGCTTCTGAAGGTCAGCGAGCCGA
This sequence comes from uncultured Rhodospirillaceae bacterium, assembly GCA_964397055.1. Lineage (GTDB taxonomy): Bacteria > Pseudomonadota > Alphaproteobacteria > CAYNIS01 > CAYNIS01 > CAYNIS01. Next base: position 2,981 of record CAYNIS010000414.1, read on the forward strand.
CCGTCCGGTCCTGGATTCATGACGGCGACCTGCGCGCGATCAAGCTCGGACGCGAGTTCAGGGTCGCGGTCAAGGATATGGAAGCCTTCCTCAACCGGCGAGCGACCCGCGCGCCGGATGCCGGCATCTACGAGTGACCTGCCCCGATCAGGCCCGCGGCCGGGCCGGAGACAAGCATGATGACAGCCGACACCAGCCACACGTCCGCGCCGCAGACCTGGCATGACCGGGAGATCACCGGCGTCTTCGACGACCTCGCCACCCGGCGCGACGGCCTGACCCGGGCGGAGGCCGAGGAGCGGTTGCGCACACACGGCCCGAACCGCCTGCCGGAGCCGCCCCGGCGCGGCCCGATCATGCGGTTCCTCTCCCAGTTCCACAACGTCCTGATCTACGTCCTCCTGGCCGCGGCGGCGGTCACCGACATCCTCGAACACTGGGTCGATACCGGCGTCATCCTGCTCGTCGTCGTCGCCAACGCGATCGTCGGGTTCCTGCAGGAGGGCAAGGCCGAGAACGCGCTGGAGGCGATCCGCGACATGCTCGCCCCGCGTGCCACCGTGCTGCGTGGCGGCCAGCGCGAGAGCCTGCCGGGTGAGGCGATCGTCCCCG
>CAYNIS010000415.1:0-3581 GCA_964397055.1 uncultured Rhodospirillaceae bacterium
TCAGCATCTGGGCGAGCGCCTGGGGATCGGTTCGGTTGGTGATCGTGCCCGCCTGCTGCCCGCGCCGGATCATCCGCGCGAAGCCGGCTTCCATCTCGGCGAATGCCTCGGCGACGTCCTCGGCGATCTGGCTGTCATGCGGGGCGACGTCGATCGCCGTCGCGACCAGGAGACAGGGTGTGCGCCCCCCGGCATCGTCGACCGAGCGCTTCAGGAACTCGATGATGGCACGGGCGGGGTCGTCACTCGCCGCGAGGGTCTTCAGGTGCGGGCGCTGGCGGGTCGCGAGATAGAACGCGAGTGCCTTGCGGAACAGCGAACGCTTGTCGCCGAACGCGTTGTAGAGGCTGGTGGCGCTGATGCCCATCTCGGCCGTCAGGTCCCGAATCGAGGTCGCGTCATAGCCGCGATCGGAGAAGCACCTGACCGCAATCGTCAGGATCTCCTCCTCACTGAACAAGCGCTCACGCGGCATTCGCCAAGACCCCGTCTCTTGAGACCCGTGTCGCTCCGGCAACGCCCCTGCCGCCGGAGGCCGCAAAGGTCGTGTGGGACCTCCACGGGCCGAAGGACCCTCATCGGGGCCGTCTCATAGCTTGAGACCGTGACCCCGGCTGTGCAAGATGCGCCATCGCCGACCCGGCGAGGGCGGTCGTGATCGGCGACCATCCGTCCCGATGCAGCACTTCCCTATCGCGTGCGGAGATCGAGGCGCCGTGCTCGACGAGTATCACTACTACATCGACGGGGAAGTCTGGGGCCCGCTCGATAAGGCGCAGGTCGACCGGTACATCATCCAGGGTCGTGTGACCGCCGACACCTATGTCTGGTGCCCGGCCATGGCGGAATGGGCGCGTGCACGCACGGAACCCCGCCTGATGGAGGCATTCGACATCCTGCGCGAACAGGCAGCGGCCGTGCCGCCGCCGATCCCGATGCGCGTCATCGAGGAGATGAACCAGTACGCGAACTTCACGGAACGCGTTTCGGCGATGTCGATCGACAGCTTCATCGTCAACCTGTTCCTCGGCGCGTTCTACATCATCGCCCAACAGGTCCTGACCTTCGACTTGAGCCTGCTCGCCGGCGGCTCCCAGCTTCAGCCCGGCGTGATCCCGAGCCAGGCTGCCGCGGCGGCCTACATCGGCGCGCAGATCCGCTTCTACATCGGCTTCTACATCTTCACCTCGATCATCGTGTCGCCCTACTACCTCTACTTCATGTCCGAACTGGGGGCCGGGCAGACGCCCGGCTGCCGGATCATGAAGGTGCGCCTCGTCGATCAGGTCAGCCGCGACCTGGTGCCGTGGTCGCGCCTCGTCCTCTGGTATGTCGGCGTGCTCTTGATCCCGATCGGCTGGATCTTCTACTTCGCCGACGACCGCCGCCGGATGCTGCACAACATGATGTCCGGCACGGCGATGATCCGATCGGAGCCAAGGTTCTGAGCGTTACCGTCCGTTTCGCGCCCAGCCCGACCGGCCTTCTCCATGTCGGCAACGCGCGCCTTGCCCTGATCAACTGGCTCCATGCCCGCCACAATGGCGGCGAGGCGATCCTGCGCCTGGACGACACCGACACCGAGCGCTCGACCCAAGCCTTCGCCGACGCCATTCGCGTCGACCTCGCCTGGCTTGGCCTCGACTGGGACCGGGTCGAACGGCAGTCCGACCGCCTCCCCCGCTATCGCGCGGCGGCCGATCGGTTGATCGCCGACGGGCGCCTCTACCCCTGCTACGAAACCCCGGAAGAGCTGGCGCTGAAGCGCAAGGCAGCCCTCGGCGCCGGCCGGCCGCCGGTCTACGACCGCGCAGCCTTGAGGCTGACCGAGGCCGATCGCACGAAGCTGGAGGCGGAGGGCCGCACCCCGCACTGGCGCTTCCGGCTGGAGGGCGGCCATGTCGGCTGGCAGGACGGCGTTCACGGCGCGCTCGAACTCGACGCCGACAGCCTCTCCGACCCGGTTCTGATCCGCGAGGATGGCCGGCCGCTCTACACCCTGTCCTCGGTCGTCGACGACGGCGAGATGGGCGTCACCGACATCCTGCGCGGCGACGATCACATCGCCAACACGGCGGTCCAGATCGACCTGTTCAAGGCACTGGGGCTCGAGGTACCGCGCTTCGCCCACCTGCCGCTCCTGGCCGATGCCGACGGCGGCAAGCTGTCGAAGCGCCTGGGATCCCTGTCGCTCCAGGAGATGCGCGAGGACCAGGGGATCGAGCCGATGACGCTGGTCAGCCTGTTGGCCCGCCTCGGCACCTCCGACCCGATCGAACCGTTCACCGAACCGGCACCGCTGGTCGAGAGCTTCGATCTGGCGCGCATCAGCCGGGCGTCGGCCCGCTTCGACGATCGCGAGCTCGCACGGCTCAACGCGCGCCTCCTCCATGCCCTGCCGTTCGAGGCCGTGGCCAAGCATCTGTCGGCCCTGGGCCTGGATGGCATCGATGACCGCTTCTGGCAGGTCGTACGCGCCAATGTCGAGCGCCTCTCCGATGCCGGCACCTGGTGGCGCATCGCCAATGACGCGATCGATCCGGTGATCGACGACCCGGCCTTCGTCGGGGCCGCGGCCGCCCTCCTGCCCGCCGAGCCCTGGGATGGCGACACCTGGGGCGCCTGGACTTCGGCGGTGAAGGACGCGACGGGGGCGAAGGGCAAGGCCCTGTTCCGACCCTTGCGGCGCGCGCTGACGGGCCTCGACCACGGCCCCGACCTCGCGGGCTACCTGCCGCTGATCGGCCGGGACCGGGCCGCCGGGCGCCTGGCCGGCCGGCGCAACTGATCGGGGCTGGCGATCAGGGCTGGCGATCAGGGCTGCCATCCGGCTGGCGGGTTTGATTTCGACCCACGCTTCGGGCGATTGTGCCAGCTTCGATGCTGGCCCGACGATCCGATGAGCTGATGACTGCCGATCCCGCCTCCGCCGACCCGACCGACGTCCAGGATGACCGCCGGGTCTACCTCTTCGACACCACGCTGCGCGACGGCGCGCAGACCCAGGGGGTCGACTTCTCGGTCACCGACAAGGCGGCGATCGCGCGCGAACTCGATCGGCTCGGCATCGACTACATCGAGGGCGGCTGGCCGGGGGCCAACCCGACCGACGATGCCTTCTTCCGCGATCCGCCCGCACTTTCGGGCGCGACCTTCACCTGCTTCGGCATGACCCGCCGCCCGGGCCGCAGCGCCGCCAACGACCCCGGCCTCGCAGCCTTGATCGAGGCGAAGGCGGACGCCGCGTGCATCGTCGGCAAGACCTGGGACTTCCATGTCGACGTGGCGCTGGAAATCGACCGGGAAGAGAACGTCGCCCTGATCGCCGACAGCATCGCAGAGCTGAAGGCGCGGAAAGGGGAGGCGCTGTTCGACGCCGAGCACTTCTTCGACGGCTACAAGGCCAACCCGGCCTATGCCATGTCCTGCATCAAGGCGGCCTATGACGCCGGCGCGCGCTGGGTCGTCCTGTGCGACACCAATGGCGGCACCCTGCCGCACGAGGTCACCGCGATCGTGGCGGAGGTGGCGAAGGTGATCCCGGGCTCCCTACGACGAACTTGCCGGCACGGCTGAGTTCT
>CAYNIS010000416.1:0-3569 GCA_964397055.1 uncultured Rhodospirillaceae bacterium
CGGCGGAAAACTCGTGCTCCTCGCCGCCGGCGGTACCGGGGCTGCGTGGTACACCGGGGCGATCACGCTGCCCGGCAGCCCGGCCGGCGCGATCGCCGGCACCGGGCCGCGCGCGGTTGCGGCCGGCGCCGAGTTCTTCGATTGCGTCGACTGCCCGGTCATGCGGGCGCTCGACACCGGGCGCTTCATCATGGGGTCGCGCGACGGGCGGCCTGACGAACGACCGCTGGTGGAGGTCGCGATTGATCGTCGCCTCGCCCTGTCGAAGACCGAGGTCACGTTCGACCAGTACCAGGCATGTGTTGGTGTCGGCGCCTGCCGGACGCTGCCGTCGGATCGCGGCTGGGGCCGCGGCGACCGCCCCGTGATCGGGGTCAGCTGGCACGATGCGCAGGCCTATGCGCAGTGGCTTGCGGACACCACCGGCCGCCGCTACCGCCTGCCGTCCGAAGCCGAGTGGGAGTACGCGGCGCGCGCGGGCAGCAAGACCCACTACTCCTGGGGCGACCAGGTCGGCACCGACCTCGCCAACTGCCGGGACTGTGGGTCGGAATTCGATGGCGAGATGACCGCACCCGTGGCCAGCTTCGAGGCGAACGGCTTCGGTCTTCACGACATGCACGGCAACGCCGCCGAATGGGTCGCCGATTGCTACAAGCCCGCCGCCTACACCTCTCACAAGAGGTATCCGGAGCCGGTCCTGCCGGATGGCGGTTCCTGCGATCGCGTGCTGCGTGGCGGGTCCTTTGACGGCGGAACCCTAACGCTTCGGACTTCCGCCCGCCTGCGCTCGCCGGAGGACTTGACGGCGGCGCATATCGGGTTTCGGGTGGTCGCCGACCTCGACTGACCAAACTCCGAGCGGCCTTCTTGATCGATTACCAGCATGGACCGGCCCTGCGCGCCCGCCTGGCCGAGGGCCTGTCGGGCCACGAGCGCACGGCGGTGGCCGAGGCGGGCCTAAAGCACGCCTCCGTCGCCATTGTCGTCGCGGCGGGCGAGGCCGGCGGGGAGGCAAGCTTCATCCTGACCCGGCGTGCGCCCCGGCTCAACCGGCATGCCGGCCAATGGGCGCTTCCCGGAGGACGGCTGGACGCCGGCGAGACCCCGGTCGAGGCGGCCCTGCGCGAGCTTGAAGAGGAGATCGCGCTGAAGCTCGGGCCGGACGACGTGCTGGGGCATCTCGACGACTATCCGACCCGTTCCGGCTATTGCATCACGCCGATCGTCGTCTGGGCCGGACCCGATGCGACGATGACCGCGAACCCGGCGGAGGTGGCGTCGATCCACCCGGTCCGGCTGGCGGAACTCGACCGGCCGGACAGTCCGCAGTTCATCGAGATCGCGGAAAGCGATCGGCCGGTCATCCGCCTGCCGATCGGCGACAGCCTGGTGCACGCACCGACCGCCGCCGTGCTCTTCCAGTTCCGGGAGGTCGCGATGCACGGGCGGCCGACCCGGGTCGCCCATCTCGAACAGCCGACCTTCGCCTGGCGCTGACCCTTGCGGGGAGGCCTTGCATCCGAGCGCATGCCACGCGCAACCTATTGAATCATAGCGCAAATCGTCGTCGCGGACTGATTCAGTCCGCTCGGGATTTGCGCAAGGCGACTTCTTCGGGGCGATACTCATTCGCTTCGAACGTCTCAAGCAGTTGGCAGGGGAACCACAGGGTGAACCGGCTCCCCGCGCCTTCCACGCTTTCAAAGGTGATCCTCCCGCCATGCAACTCCATCAGCTCCTTGGTTAGCGCCAGGCCAAGCCCGGTACCCGGTATTGCCCGGCGGACTGCCCGTTCGGCCCGCCAGAATTTCTTGAAGATCTGCTGCTGGTCGGCATCACTGATGCCGCTTCCATTGTCTTTTACGGCGATCGTAACGTAGTTGTCTTCATGAGTGGCTGCTTGGACTCGGATTTTGCCGTCATCGCCGGAAAACTTGCTGGCGTTGGACAACAGATTGAATAACATCTGATGCAGGGCGCGCCGGTCGGCCCTAACGGTGACAGAAGGATCGATGTCTTCGACCAAGAATGCCTGTCCATTCTTCTCACAAATCTTGCCAAATATCGAAGCTACTTGATGGACTTCATCTGAAAGGATGAGTGTTTCATAGTTTAAGTCGTGCTTTCCTGAATCGATCCAAGAAAAATCCAGAATGTCTTGAATGATGCTCAGCAGGTGGTTGCCACTGGATACGATGTCGCCCGCGTATTCCCGGTACCGATCCAGTCCTTCCAGGCCGAAGACGGCATCGCGGATGATCTCGCCAAACCCGATGATCGCGTTCAGCGGCGTCCGCAACTCGTGGCTCATCGTTTGCAGGAATTTCGTCGTGGCAGCATTGGCCTCCTGGGCTTCCGATACAGCCTGGAAGAGCGATGCCTGCGCCGCGATCCGGTCCGTGACGTCGTTGACGATCAGGAACATCAGTCTGCCGTCGGCAAGATTGATCGCGGTCGTATGGACCTCGACCTCCCTCGTCTGACCGTCGGCGAGCCGATGGCGCGACCGCATGACGTCCGCGTGGCCGGTTTGCAGTTGTGCCTGTCGTTCAGCCTCCTGCGACGGGACGAGAGCGACGATGTCTGCGGTCCGGAACCTGCGCAATTGCCCTACTGACCATCCATAGAACTTGCTGGCTGCGGCATTCGCCCGGACGATGGCGCCGCCGTCGGGATCGACGATCAGCATGGGTGCCGTTGATCCGTCGAACAACTCCGCGAAGGTCTCGCGCTCGCGCGCGTTTTCGGAAGCCTGCTGAAGCCGCTTGAGGAGGGGTTGCAGGGCGATGGCGGTGAGCACGGCAATCGTCGCCAAAACCAGCGGGACAACGGTCCAGAACTGCCCCAGCGTTTCCCGCATCGGCGCCAGCAGGCGCGCTCGGTCGACAATTGCGTGCAGATACATGCCGCCCTGGATGCGGCGGTCGTGCTGTAGCATGTCCGCCAGGTGAGACGGCGGCATCGAAGCGAGGCGCAGGGACCATTCCGAATGGAACAGGGGCTCCCGGTCATTCCCCAGCAGGGAGAAGGCGAAGGTCGCGTCGGAATGATCGTCCAGCAGGTACTGGAGGGGGCTGCTGTCCATGACGACAAGATCAAACCCGACCACGGATTCGTCGTCATCGACGATTGGCGAGCAATAGGTCAGCTGGCCGGCCTCGGCGTTGATGTCGATCAGGCGAACATTGGTTGTCCCGATATCGCAGCCTCCAACGACGTCGCGCGCCGGAGCGCTGCCGACGGTCAAGAGCACCTGTCCGTTGGGTGCGTGGCGTTGTATCCCGACGACCTCGTCTCCGGCGTTCAGGGCATCTGCGAGTATTGGCGTCGCAAACGCCACGAGGTCCCCCAGGTCGGTTTCGCCCCGGTTATAGGCGACCTGTCTGCGCCTGATGGCGGTCCGGCTCGCGATCTGGGCAGCGATGCGGTACTCACGCCGGAGGATCTCGTCCGCTGCTCGGGCTGCCAGATGGAGCTCGGACTCCGCCGCCCGCTCATAGCTCCCTGCCAGTTGGACACTTTGAAGAAAGCGTCTGTTCCGGAGTTTTAAGGCGGTTTTGACCGCT
>CAYNIS010000417.1:0-3018 GCA_964397055.1 uncultured Rhodospirillaceae bacterium
CCGTCGCCCTGGTCGCGGTGGCGATCCTCGCCGCCGGCTTTTCCGGCCGCAGCGCACCGACGGCGCCGGTGGCCGCGACCCAAGTCGATTCCGTGGCGGCCCGGACCGGCGTGGTGACCCGCTGGGAGGTTGTCGCCGACCAAAGCGTCCTCGGCTTCCGCGCATCCGAATCGGGCACGGCGTTCGAGGGCAGTTTCGCTACCTGGCTCGCCGAAATCGCGTTCGATCCCGAACGGCTCGACGACAGCCAGGTGCGTGTCGTCATCGACATGGCCTCCGCCCGGACCGGCGCCGACCACCGCGACCAGGCGCTGCCCAACCCGGAATGGTTCGCCGCCGCCCAGTTCCCGCAGGCGATGTTCGAGACGACCGCGATCCGCCATCTGGGCGACAACCGGTATGAGGCGGATGCGCTTCTGACGATCCGCGACAAGTCGAACCCGGTGACCCTGCCGTTCACCCTCGACATCGAGGGCGATCAGGCGACCGTCGCAGGCGAGGTGGCGCTGGTCCGCACCGAGTTCGATGTCGGCACCGGCACCTGGGCGAGCGGCGACACGGTCAGCCTGGAGGTTGTGGTAGGCGTTGACCTTCTGGCGCTCAAGGTGCAGTGATCCCGGCCATGAAGATCGCGATCGCCCTTGATGAGACCCTGGTCGACGCCGACGGCGCCCATTTGCGCCCCGGCATGCGCGAACTGTTGCTCAATCTCAAGGACGATGGCCACAGCCTCATGCTGTTCACCTTCTCGCCCTATGCCCGCGCTCGCGAGATCCTCCAGAAACACCACCTGACCGCCCTGTTCGACCGGCTGGTCACGCGGGAGGACTACGACCCCGACGGGGAGGGCAGGATCAAGGATCTGGCCTCGGTCGGTGCGGATGCGCTGATCGACGACGACCCCGCGCAGGTCGAAGCCGCCCGGGCCGGCGGCCGCCCGGCGGTCAACATCGCGCCGTTCACCAACAGCGGTGATGAGGAGCCGGCGGATCTCGACGCGATCCGCAAGGCCATGCAGGGCCCGCCGCTGGGCGGCTGGGTCAACGTCCTGCGCGACGGCCCCTGAGGCCTATTCGTTGCGCAACAGCGGGGCGGCCTTCTGGCCAAGCGCCCGCCAGGTCGCGGCGAACCCCAGCAACAGCGTGATGGTGCCGGCGATCGCCGTGGTCGAAATCACCGCCGACGGCATGAAGACCCACGGGCTGTCCATCACGAAGGTCAGAACCGACCATGCCGCAAGCGTGCCGAGGGCGCTGGCGATCACCGCCGTCACCAGCCCCATCAGGCCGTATTCGACCAGGAACGCGCGGGCGATGTCGAACCGTGTCGCCCCCAGCACCTTCAGCACCACGGCGTCGTAGACGCGTCGGCGATGGCCGGCGGCAATGGCCCCTGCCAGCACCAGCGTGCCGGCGACCAGCGTGATCGCCGCCACCGCCCGGACCGCGGTCGCGATGTTGGCCAGCACCTGGTTGATCGCGTCGAGCGCATCGCGCACGCGCACCGCCGTGATGTTCGGAAAGCGGGTGACGACCGCGCGCTGGATCGCCGCTTCCTGATCCTCCGGTGCTTCGATGGTCGCGAGATAGGTGCGTGGCGCACCGGCCAGGACCGTCGGCGTGTAGATGATCGTGAAGTTCATGCCGATGGTGGACCAGTCGACCTCCCGCACGCTGGCAACCGTTGCGGTCACGTCGCGGCCGACGATGTTGACGGTGATCTCGTCGCCCGGGCCGATGGCGAAGGCGCGCGCGATCGCGTCGGAGATGGACACCAGGCGTTCCTCCCGCTCAGCCTCCGTCCACCAGGCGCCGTCGACCACGCGGTTGGTTCCGGGCAGATCCGTCGCGTAGGAAACACCGCGGTCACCGCGGACCACCCAGCGCTCTTCCTCGTCGACGACCGCCGCGTCCGCCGGGATGCCGTTCACGGCGGTGATGCGGCCGCGCAGCATCGGCGTTGCGTTGAGGGCGGAGGTGCCCTCGATCGCCAGCACCGTTTCCCGGAACGGTTCCAGCTGGTCGGGCTGGATGTCGACGAAGAAGAAGGCCGGTGCCCGGTCCGGGATGGTCTCGTCGATGGCGCGGGCGAAGTTGCCCTCAATCAGGGCGATAGTGACCAGAACCGTGAGGCCCAGGCCGAGCGAGAGCACGACGCTCGGCGTCGGCGCTCCCGGCCGGTAGAGGTTGGTGATCGCAAGCCGGAGGGTCGGGCTGGACGGCCGGCCGATCGCGCGGGCGGCCAGCATCACGCCGCCGGCGGCAAGGCGGAACGCGCCGACCGTGGCGATCGCCGCCCCGACGAAGGCGGCGGCAAGCTGCCATGGCTGGGAGGTCGCGACGGCCAGCCCGGCGAGAGCAACCGCACCGGCCGCGGCGGCGGCGATGACCCAGGGGCGCGGGCGGCCGTCCGCCGGGGCGATGGCATCGCGGAACAGGGCGGCCGCCGGCACCTCCCGCGCGCGGCCGATCGGCCATAGGGCGAAGGTGAACGCGGTCAGGAAGCCGAACGCGGCGGCCAGCGCCAACGCATCGGGATAGATGCCGATCGCGACATTGACCGGCAGCAGGCGGTCGATGACCGCCCCGACCGCGACCGGTGCGAAGGCGCCGAGAGCCAGGGCGGCCGCGACGCCGAGGGCTGCCAGCGCCATCACCTGGGCGAGATAGGCGGAGAAGACGGTGCCGCCGGCGGCGCCCACGCATTTCAGCGTGGCGATTGTCTGCGTCTTCTCGTCCAGGTAGCTGCGCACGGCATTGCCGACGCCGACGCCGCCGACGAGGAGCGCGGTCAGCCCGACCAGGGTCAGGAACAGGGTGAGCTGCTGGATGAAGCGGAAGATGCGCGGAGAGGCGTTGAGGAAGTCGCGCACCCGCCAGCCCTCGTCAGGCAGGGCGGCGGCGACGGACGCGCGTGCCGCGCCGACATCCGCGCCCGCCGGCAGGCGCAGGAGATACTGGTAGTAGATCAGCGACCCGGGCTGGATCAGGCCGGTTTCCGCCATGGAGCCGTGCGCCA
>CAYNIS010000417.1:3028-3566 GCA_964397055.1 uncultured Rhodospirillaceae bacterium
GGTCCGGCTCGTGCTCGATGACGCCGCGCAGCTCATAGTCCAGGCTGCCGACGCGGATCAGGTCGCCGAGTGCCAGATCGAGCCGGTCCAGCACGACCCCCTCGGCAACCGCGCCCCAGACGCCGTCCCGGGGTGCCAAAGCGGTGTCGAGGCCGATACCCCCGTCGAGCTCCACCGCGCCATAGAGCGGGTAGCTGGCGTCGACCGTCTTCAGCTCTACGAGGGTGCTGTCGATGCGGTCCGGCGGCCGCGCCATGGTGCGCAGATCGGTGGTGAGGGCGACGTCGCCCAGGCCCTCCAGCACCGCCAGGGCTTCGGCCTCGGCCGGGGTGTAGAGGCGGGTGAAGGACAAGTCGCCGCCCAGGATCTCGCGCCCGTCGCGGCGCAGCCCCTCGACCAGCCCGCGCGAGATGGACTGGACCGAGGCGATCGCGGCGACCCCGAGGGCGAGGCAGGCGAGGAAGATGACGAAGCCCTTGAGGCCGCCGCGCAGCTCGCGCCGGGCAACCGAAAGGGCGATCGGGGCGGTGGCCATGGT
>CAYNIS010000418.1:0-3547 GCA_964397055.1 uncultured Rhodospirillaceae bacterium
GGAAGAAGCGGCTGACCGGCGCCAGGACGGTCGCCAGCGGATAGAGCGCCTCCTGCGCTCGGGCGAGTTGGCGCAGCGCGCGATAGGCGCGCACCGGGCCTTCCGCGTGGGCCGGTGCCTCGCGCAGCCCCTCGAACGCTTGGAGCGCCGCCTGGGCGGAGTCGGCGAGGACGCTGCGCATCGCGACCGCCCCGGGCGGTCCCTCGGCCGCGGTCATCGCCTGAAGCCTGGCGCGAAGCTCGTCATCCGGTCGGCCGATATCGTCCAGGATGCCGGCCAGCACCGGTGGGTGCAGGTAACGGGCGATGTGCTTCAGCGTCTCCAGGCACCCCAGAAGCGGGCCGAGCATGTCGAACAGGCTCTCAACGTCGCGATCCTGCACTTGTGCGGCCCCCCCCCTGGGATGCGTCAGCCGAACCCTGCCATGGCGCGGGACCTCGACAAAGCCTGCGGGCGAGATGCGCCCGCCTCCCCGGCCGCCGGGCCCGCCGACCGGTTGCGGCGAAAACACGCACCGATGACCGTCGAAAAACCCAGGCCAGTTGATGAAACCACGCGGCCTGCGGCGTCTCCCCCTGCATGTGCCGCCGCCTCAATCGGAGTCGTATCGTATGTCCTGGAACAAAGCGTCTGCGTGCCTTCTCCTCGCGGTTCCTCTTGGCGGCTGTGCCGGCCAGAACATCGTCGGAGATTCGACGGTCCGGGTCGACGACGTCACGGCTTCCGGCTTTTTGAGCGACTACAGCATCTTGCGCGAGGGTGCGGAGGGCGAGGCCGCCCTGGTCTACTGGAACCCGACTGCGGACTTGGCGGCCTACGATGCGGTGATCGTCGAGCCGGTTACAATCTGGCTCGGCAACGGCTCCCCGATGAACGAGGTCGACGCCGATCAGCGCCAGAAGCTCGCCGACGAGTTCTATGCAGCAATGATCGCGGCGTTGCAGACGGACTATCGAATTGTCAATCAGCCGGGTCCGCGGACGATGCGCATCCGGGTGGCGCTGACCGATGCCGAGGGCTCGGCACCGGTCCTCGACACGGTGTCGACCTTCGTCCCGCAGGCTCGACTGCTGCAGTCCGTCCTCAGCCTCGGATCGGATACTGCCGGCTTTGTCGGCCAGGCGAGTGCCGAGGCCGAGGTGACGGACGCCCAGACCAGCGTCCTGCTGGCTGCCGGGCTCGACCGCCGGGCTGGAACAAAGGCCCTCGGCGACGGCACCTTCGACGCCTGGGGAGATGTTCGCAGGGCGTTCGAGGCCTGGTCGAACCAGTTCGTTACCAATCTGCGTCGGCGTCGCGGCGGAAGCTGATCGATCCCGGAGGGCGCCCGGTCCGTGCATGCGGTCCGGTCGCCCCGTCAGGGATGCAAGTCAGGTCGGCCCTTTCACCTCGCAAGCTCTACCCGGCGCCCTCCGGGATCGTAGAGCGACCCCGATCGGGCGCACCCCGCCCCCTCATGGCGCCTTCTTCAGGCCCTCCTTCTCCAGCCGCCATTCCAGCGTGGCGATGCGGTCCTGGCCGAAGAACGGCTCGCCCCGGAAGCCCATCGTCGGCACGCCCCAGTGGATCGCGTCGAGCGCGTCCTGGTTGCGCTCGATCTCCGCCATGTGGTCGCCTGCCTCGATCGCGGCGTCCATCTGTGAGAGGTCCAGACCGGCCTTCGCAGTGGCGGTGGCGAGGTGGTCGCCCTCGTGCCAGTCCTTGGTGCCGCCGAAAATCATGTGGGAAACGTGATAGGCGAAGGGGATGCCCTTGCCCTGGCGCTCCGCCTCCACGCCGAGCTTGCTCAGCCGGTAGATGTACGGCTGCTCCGCCGCGATCTCATAGGTCTCCATGTTCTGCACGATCGGGTCGGGCGAGGGCCAGCGCGCCTCGATACCCAGGAACTCGGCGCGGCGGACCCAGTCCAGGCGGATGTACTTCGCGCGCTTGATCGAGTCCGGGTTGAAAAAGCTGGGCTGGCGCACCGCCAGCGGCAGGACCGGCCGCAGGGCAACGGCGACGTCGAACTTGCCGGGCAGGGCCATCAGTTCCGGCGTTGCGAGGAACGAATAAGGGCTGCGGAAGGAGTAGAAGACGTCGACGGTTTCCATGATCGATCTGTTCCGGCTTGCGGGTGCGGTCGCGTTGGGGGCCACGCGTTGGGGTCTTCGACCCTGACTACCACCTCCGAACCGCGCGGCCCAAGTGTTCGCCGGCCGACAGCGACCGTCACCTGCGCCGTGATCTTCGCCCGCGACGTTGCCACCCGGTCGGACAGCGGACAAGCGGCCCGATCGTGGCGTTCCCCCCAATCGGTCGCCACGTCGCGAGGATGCCGAAAGCGTTTCCGGTCGGAAGGACCCGTCCACCGGTGGCTTGACCCTGGGACTGGGCACCGGCGATCGTCCGCGATCCTTACCCGGGGAGCATCATGGAATTCTACTACACACCCAACACGTGCTCGCTCGCGTCGCTGATCGTCCTCTACGACGTCGGCGCGTCGTTCGATCTGAAGCGTTTGAGTTTCCAGACCGAGGACCAGAAGTCGGACGCCTACCGCGCCGTCAAACCGAAGGCGCGTGTGCCGGCCCTTGTCATCGGGGGCCAGGCGCTGACCGAGACCCCGGCGATCCTGGCCTTCCTCGCCCAGAGCAACCCCGGAGCCGGCCTGATCCCCGACGACGCATTCGCCTTCGCCAGGGTGCAGGCGTTCAACAGCTACCTGTGCTCGACCCTCCATGTCGCCCACGCCCACCGCATGCGCGGGCATCGCTGGGCCGACGACGAGGCGGCGTGGAAGTCGATGCAGGCGAAGGTGCCCCAGTCCGTCGGGGACGGCTTCGCCTACATCGAAGAGCATGTGTTCCAGGGACCGTTCGTCTTCGGTGGGACCTACACCATCGCCGACCCCTATCTCTTCACGCTCGCCCAGTGGATGGAGAAGGACGGCGTCGACCCCTCCCGGTTCCCTGGCGTGGCGGGCCATCGCGCGATGATGCGGGAACGGCCGACCGTCGCCCGGGCCTTGGCCGTGGAACAGGGCGGCGAGGCCTGACGGCGCGCCGGCTGCCCCAACCGGTGCGGTTTCGGCTCGGGGTGTTCCGTCTGGCAGCCGGATCCGCGCATGCGCCCCATCGGAAGCTGGAGACCCTGGAATGGCAAACCTGGTGGCGATGTGCGTGGCGATCCTGCTGGTCGCGACCGCCCTCCCCGGATGGGCCGCCGCCGACACGGTCGAGCGCTTCACGCTCGCCTGGGAAGGCAAGGCGCGTGACTACTTCGTGCATCTTCCCGACCGGGTCCCGGCCGGCGCCGGGTTGCCCCTGATCCTCGCGTTGCACGGCGGCGGCGCCTCCGGCGAGGGCATGGCCGACTCCTACGGCTTCAAGCCGGTGGTCGAGGCGGGCGGCGCGATCGCCGTCTACCCGAGCGCGATCGCCGGGGCGTGGGCGGTCGGCGGCCTGCCGACCGGCCGGCGCGGTCTCGCCCCCGATCATGACGATGTCGGCTTCCTCGATGCCGTGGTGGACCGGGTGAAGGGCACCTACGCGGTTGACGCCGACCT
>CAYNIS010000419.1:0-3547 GCA_964397055.1 uncultured Rhodospirillaceae bacterium
CTCGATCGGGCTGCCGGTGACGCAAGAGGCGCTGGTCCCCGACGCCGACGGGGCGGTCCAGGTCTGGCGGGAGATGGGGGCGCCGATCGTCCTCAAGCTCTCCTCCCCCGACCTCACCCACCTGACGGAAATCGGCGGCGTCATCCTGAACCTGGACGACGAGTCCGCGATCCGCGCGGCGGCGGCGACGCTCCTGGAACGCAAGGCCCGGCATGCGCCCGACGCCCGTCTCGACGGCCTCCTGGTCGCGGAGATGGTCAAGGGCGGGGTCGAAACCGTGATGGGTGTCGTCCGCGACCCGGTCTTCGGGCCGGCGGTGATGTTCGGCCTGGGCGGCATCCTGGTCGAGGTGCTGAAGGACGTGACCTTCCGCCTCGCCCCGTTCGACAAGGTCGAGGCCCGGCGCATGATCGACGAGATCCGCGCGCGTGCCATCCTGGACGGCGTGCGCGGTGCCCCGCCGGCCGACCTCGACGCCCTGGCCGAAGCGCTGTCCAGGCTGTCGGTCTTCGCCGCCGCCAATGCCGACAAGATCGACAGCATCGACATCAACCCGTTCGTGGTGCGGGAAAAGGGGGCGGTCGCCCTCGACGCCCTGATCGTCCCCATCGGCCACGAACACTGACGCAGACGACACCTGGCGCGTGTCACGGGCGGACGGGAGGACACCATGGCGGCCTACTTCATCGTCCGGGCGACGGTCCACGACGCGCAGGCGTTCCAGGCCTATGCCGAACGCTCGCCCGGCGTGATCGGGCAGTTTGGCGGCCGGCACATCGCCCGTGGCGGCCGCACCCTGACCTTCGAGGGGCCGGAGGAGACGCGGCGCGTCGTCATCGCCGAATTCCCGGACTTCGAAACGGCGGAACGCTGCTATCGCTCGGCGGAGTACCAGGCGATCATCCCCATGCGGGAGGGGGCGGCGACCCTCGAATTCATCCTGGTCGACGGCTGCCCGCCGCAGATCTGATCCGCCGGTCCCGGCGCGCCCCCCTTGCGCCCGTCCGGCGGCGCTGGTGAGATCGCGGGCAATTCGGACAAGGAAGGACAGGCCGATGCCCGGGCCCCGTTTTGACCGCGATGCCAGCCCCGATGCCCTGGCCGAGAGCCTCGAGGCGCACGGCTATGCCATCGTCGACGCCCTCGCTGATGCCGGGACCGTGGCCCGGCTCAACGCCGAATTCGGCCCCTATGTAGATGCCGTCGACACCGGCAGGACCGAGTTCGCCGGTGCGAAGACCAAGCGGATCAACAACCTGATCCCGAAATCGGCGGCCTGCCGGGAACTTGCCCTGCACCCGACGGTCCTGGGCGTGTGCGACCGGGTCCTGCTGCCGAACTGTGCCCGCTATCACCTGCATGTGACGCTGCTGGCCGACCTGCAGCCGGGGGAGGCTGCCCAGCCGCTGCACCGCGACGGCGGCATCTACCAGATGCGCTTCCCGTCGATCCCGACCACGGTTGCCACCATGTGGGCCCTCAACGACTTCACGGCGGAGAATGGCGGGACCCAGCTCGTCCCCGGCAGCCACCGCTGGGCGCATGAGCGCACGGCGAGGCCGGAGGAGGTGATCAATGCGGAGATGCCGGCGGGCTCCTGCCTCCTCTACACCTCCAACCTGATCCACGGCGGCGGGGCCAACCGCTCCAACGGCAACCGCCGCGGCATGGGGCTGCACTACAATCTCGGCTGGCTCCGGCAGGAGGAGAACCAGTTCCTGTCGATCCCGCCGGAGAGGGCGAAGGACTTCTCCCACGAGATCCTGAAGCTGATCGGCTATGACTTCGGCGGCCCCTATCTCGGCTTTGTCGAGGAGGGGCACCCGCTGACGCTGGCCGACCCGTCCTTGCCGCGCGACATGGACCGTACCGGCGGGGAGGCGCTGGTCGCGGCGCGCGCCGCGGTCAGGCCGATCAGGATCGGCGACCTGCCCGAGGGCACGTGGGACTAGGCGACGGCCCTGCCGGGCGTCACCCCGTCGGCATCGGGGTTTCGTGGTCGGCGAATTGCGGCAGGTCGTCGTCGATCACGGTGAAGTCGGCCTTGTCGGCGACGTAGATGTGGCTTTCGATCCTGAGGCCCGTGGGCTGGTCGAGGGCGCCGAGATTGACCCCGATCGTCTCCCCGCCGCCGTCCCAGAACAGCGCCGACCCGCAGTCACGGCAGAAGCCGCGCGATGCCCAGTTGGACGACCGGTACCAGTGAAGGCCGCGATCCTGGGTGAAGGACAGGTCGGCCTTCAGCGCATCGCCGGACACGTTGAAATTGCCGCCCTGGCGCCGGCACATGCTGCAATGGCAGGCGTGAACCTGGCGGATCGGCCCCGCGATGCGGAAGGCGACGGCGCCGCACAGGCAGCGGCCGGTGAAGGTGCGGGTGGTCATGGGTGAGCAGCCTTTCGGCCTGATCGGGTTATGGCGGGTCGGGTTTTGGCGGATCGGGGCTTGTTGGGGAGGAGCTTGGCAGGCCGGCGCTTGTAGGTCAGCGCCTCCGCGATGCAGGTCGCAAGCGCGTCCTCCGGCAGGGGCGCATCGGTCCTGACCATCACGGCACGGTTGCCCTGGAAGGTGAAGGTGTCGGGAAAGCGGTCGCGGAACTCCGCCACCAGGGTGGTCCGGCAGTTGAACAGCACCGCACATTCCTCCGCGCCCGCGCTCTTCGGCACGCCAAGGCGGATGGTCGACCCGCTTCCGGCCGTCAGATAGGCGGGCTCGCCCCATTTCAGGGTTTCGGTCAGCGCGCCGACGTCCGGCAGGGATGCCGCGGTCGCGAGGATCAGCCGGCGGATGTCCAGGAGATGCGTGCGGACCGTGGGCGAGAACCGGGCGAACGCCTCGGCGACATCGTCCGGCATGGAACTGTCAGAGGGTGAGGGCGAAGCAGGGGTCATCGCCCCAGTCTAATCCTCGGCCATCGGCGGTGCCACCGGCGCCGGTGATGCCCCCATCCGCCCTCGCGGAGGCTCGGGCACCTTCCCCCAGGGGGAAGGCCTGTTCACCTCCCCCTCGGGGGAGGTCGGAGGCATCGCCTCCGAGTGGGGGCGACGAAGCCGGCGGGAGCGGTCGTGTGCCCCCATCCGCCCTCGCAGAGGCTCGGGCACCTTCCCCCTCGGGGGAGGTCGGAGGCATCGCCTCCGGGTGGGGGCCGGCGAGCTGGCGGTAGCGCTGGTGGGCCCCCATCCGCCCTCGCAGAGGCTCGGGCACCTTCCCCCAAGGGGGAAGGGCCGTTCACCTCCCCCTTGGGGGAGGTCGGAGGCATCGCCTCCGGGTGGGGGGCGGCGAGGTTTCTGGCGCTGGTGATGCCCCCATCCGCCCTCGCGGAGGCTCGGGCACCTTCCCCCGAGGGGGAAGGGCGGGTTGCCGGCCGGGCTTCCGGTCGCCCCCATCCGCCCTCGCGGGCGCTCGGGCACCTTCCCCCGAGGGGGAAGGAAACGAGGCCGGCCGGGCTTCCGGTTGCCGGCCGGGCTGCCGGCCGCCGGCGGGTCAGCGATAGCCGGCGACGGCGTGTCGCCACGGCCCTCCGTCTCGCCGCCCAGGCTCTGCACCG
>CAYNIS010000420.1:0-3542 GCA_964397055.1 uncultured Rhodospirillaceae bacterium
GTCCATGGGCTGGCCGCGCATCAGGATCGCCTCCAGGATGCCCGCCGCGATGCGCCGGTCGTGCACCGCCGGGGGGGTGTCCGGGCGCGCCTTGCCGGAAGGGGGGCGTCGGGTGTTCCGGGAGGCCTTGGGCCGTGTCATGTCGGTCGGGTCAACGTGTGTGAGGGGCTTGGCCGGCCGGCGGCCTCCGTCCATATGGCTGTGCGGGAAGCCGATGGAAACGGAGAACTCGAGAATGCCTGAAATCGCGCCGAACGCCGCCGGGCAGACCGGCCGGGCGACCGACCCGGCGACCGGTCTGGACGCCGACGCCGATCCCGGCCGTCGTCCTGCCGCCGGCAAGGCTTCCGTGCCGGTCGTCGATCAGCCTGCGGGCGAGACCGGCGGGTCGGACAAGCCGGAGCCGACCCGCTATGGCGACTGGGAAGTCGGCGGGCGCTGTACCGATTTTTGATTCCCTTATAACGGGAAAATATTTTTGGTTAATTCGCGTTAAAAGGGTATGATGGGGCCATGCTCAGCTGGCGCCTTCCGGCCCTGTTCGCCCTTCTCCTTGTCCCTGCGTCCCCGCCGGCGGTGGCGGACGATGTCGTCCCGGGTCCGGTACCGGCACGTGTCCTGAGGGTGATCGACGGCGACACGATCGAGGTCGAGGCGCTGATCTGGCCGGGTCAGCATGTCAGGACCCTGGTCAGGATCGACGGCATCGACGCGCCTGAGCATCGGGCCGATTGCGATCACGAGGGCCGGCTTGCCGCGCGCGCGACCGCCCGCCTCGTCACCCTGGCCGGGCCGCAGGCACGGGTCGACCTCACCCGGGTGCGCTTCGGCAAGTTCGCGGGCCGGGTCGTCGCTGACGTGTCGGTTGCCGGCCGGAACGTCGCCGACCGGCTGGTTGCGGACGGTCTCGCCATGCCGATGACCGGCGGGCGGCGGTTCGACTGGTGCGGCTCGGCTGCGGCCACCGCGGGTTCGGACGGCGGGTCCTGACCGCCGCCCCAACGCCGCCAAGCCGCTGACGCGCGGGATCGGAACGCGGTATAGGTGGACGCGTTCCCGCCCCCCGTCGGAGGCTCGTGGCCCCTTGCGACCGTTCCTGTTCATTGCCGGTATCCCCTGGCACGTCCTTTTGGTTCTCATCGCTTTCGTGGCGCTCGCGGGCTCCCCGGCCCGTGCCGAGGACATCACGGTGTTCGCCGCCGCCAGCCTCAAGAACGCCATCGACCAGGTGGTCAAGACCTGGCCCGGGCGCGAAGAAGCGCCGGTCGTCCTTAGCTTCGCCGGGACCGCGGCACTCGCCCGGCAGATCGAGGCCGGCGCCCCGGCGGACATCTTCCTCGCCGCCAATGTCGACTGGATGGACCGGCTGGAACGGCAGGGGCTGATCGTGCCGGACAGCCGGATCGATATCGCCGGCAACCGGCTGGTCCTGGTCGCCGCTGCGGCTGCCGCCTCCGGCCGGGACGACATCGGGGCGGTGGAGATCGATCGGGCCTTCGACCTCGCCCGTCGCCTCGGGCCCGACGGCCGGCTTGCGATGGCGCTGGTGCAAGCGGTTCCGGCCGGCATCTACGGCCGGGCAGCGCTCGAGAACCTCGGCCTGTGGTCGAGCGTGGTCGAGCGGGTGGTGGAGACCGACAATGTGCGGGCAGCCCTCACCATGGTCGCGATCGAGGAAGCGCCGATCGGCGTGGTCTATGCGACCGATGCCCGGGTCGAGCCCCGGGTCGGTGTCATCGGCCGGTTCCCGGCGTCGAGCCACCCGCCGATCCGTTACCCCGGTGCCGTCACCGCCACCTCCACGAACCCGGCGGCGGCGGCGTTCCTGGCCCATCTCGCCAGCGACGAGGCGCGCTGGGTGTTCGAGGCCCATGGTTTCCTGCTGCCCGACGGCGGGCGCTAGCCGGGCCGGCAAGCTAGGAACTGCTTAGGGTTCCAGGAGCGATGACCGCCGAGGAATGGCAGGCGCTGGAGCTTTCGCTGGTGGTTGCCGGTACGGGCGTTGCCTTTGGCCTGCCGGTCGCGATCGCGGTCGCCTGGCTGCTGGCCCGGCGGCGGTTCCCCGGCCATCTCCTGCTCAACGGCCTGGTTCATCTGCCGCTGATCCTGCCGCCGGTGGTGACCGGCTACCTCCTCCTCCTCGGCTTCGGCCGCCAGGGGCCGATCGGGGCGTTCCTGGCCGACGCCTTCGGCATCGTGCTGGCCTTTCGTTGGACAGGGGCGGCGCTGGCCGCCGGTATCATGGCGTTCCCGCTGATGGTTCGGGCGATCCGGCTGGCGCTGGACGCGGTGGACCCGCGCCTGGAGGAGGCGGCGGCGACCCTGGGGGCCGGTCCGTGGCAGGTGTTCGGGACGGTCACGCTGCCCCTGATCCTGCCCGGCATCGTCGCCGGCGCGATCCTGGGTTTCGCCCGCGCGCTGGGGGAGTTCGGGGCGACCATCACCTTCGTCGCGGCGATCCCGGGGCAGACGCGGACCCTGCCGTCGGCGATCCACACCCTGCTCCAGGTGCCGGGGGGCGAGGACGCCGCCCTTCGCCTGGTTGCGATCTCGGTCGCGGTCGCGATCCTGGCCCTGGTCGCGGCGGAAGCACTCAGCCGGCGGATCGCCCGCCATATCGGGCGCGGGGCCGGCGACCCATGACCCTGTCGGTCCGCCTCGCCCATCGCTTTTCGGGCTTCGATCTCGATGTCGACTTCACCGCCCCGGCGGGGGTCACCGCCCTGTTCGGCCGGTCGGGTGCGGGCAAGAGCACTGTCGTGCGCGCCGTCGCCGGCCTGGTCCGGCCGCAAGCCGGGCGCGTGGTCGCCGAGGGCACGGTCCTGTTCGATCATGCGGCAGGCATCGACCTGCCCGCCCATCGGCGCGGCATCGGCTATGTCTTCCAGGACGGTCGCCTGTTCCCCCATCTCACCGTCGGCGGCAACCTCGCCTACGGCCGGCGCTTCCGCCGCGACGCTTCAGGCGCCTTCGCCGGCATCGACGCGGTCGTCGACCTCCTCGGCCTCGGCCCCCTGATCGAACGGCGGCCGGGTGCTCTGTCGGGCGGCGAGCAACAGCGCGTCGCGATCGGCCGCGCGATCCTGGCGGGGCCGCGCCTGTTGCTGATGGACGAGCCGCTGGCCGCCCTCGATGCCGGCCGCAGGGCCGAGATCCTGCCCTATCTCGAACGGCTGAGGGACGAAGTCCGGATCCCGATCCTCTATGTCAGCCATGCGCTCGACGAGGTCGCCCGCCTTGCCACCACGCTGGTGGTGATGGCCGACGGCCGTGTGGTTGCCGCCGGGCCGACCCGCGACCTGCTTGCCGATCCCGACCTGGTGCCGGACCTGGGCATCGGCGAGGCCGGGGCGATCCTGACCGCAACCGTGGCCGCCCATCATCCGTCCGACGGGCTGACCGAGCTTGCCGCGGCCGGCACGCGGCTGTTCCTGCCGCGCGTCGAGGCCGCGGTCGGTGACCGCCTCACGGTCCGGGTCCATGCCGACGACGTCATCCTGGCGCGCGACCGGCCGGAGGGGTTGAGTGCCCTCAACATCCTC
>CAYNIS010000421.1:0-3537 GCA_964397055.1 uncultured Rhodospirillaceae bacterium
CAACGCCGGAATAGGCGAATTCGGTCATGTTGGTGCGGCCGACGATGACCGCCCCTGCCGCACGCAGGCGCGCCACCACCGGCGCGTCGGCCGCCGCCGGCGGCTGGTCGTGCAGGACCACCGACCCGGCCAGCGTGACGTCGCCCTGGATGTCGGCGAGGTCCTTGATCGACACCGGCAGCCCGGCAAGCGGCGACGGCACCAGGCCCTGGGCCCGTTTCAGATCGCTCGCCCGGGCCTCGGCCAGGGCGGCTTCCTTGTAGATGCGGATGAACGTCTTGGGCCCCTCGCCGGTGGCCGCTTCCGCCCGATCGAGCGCTTCCTCGACCAGGGCTTCGGACGTGGTCTCGCCGGTCTCCAACCGCCGGGCGAGTGCGGCGATGGTCGCCAAGGTCATGCGCGTTCGAGCCTCTTGCCGGAACCCGGAAACAAGTCCGGCGGATCGATCGCCACCCGCCGGATCAGGGCTCATAGGCTCAAGCCGCGTGTTCTTTCAAGAGTTCGCGGCTGATCACCACCTGCTGGATTTGCGAGGTGCCCTCGTAGATGCGCAGAAGCCGGACATCGCGATAGAAGCGCTCGACCGGATACTCGTTCATGTAGCCGGCACCGCCGTGGATCTGCACCGCCCGGTCGGCGACCCGGCCGACCATCTCGGTCGCGAAGTACTTGCAGCAGGCGGCCTCCTTCATCGCGCGGCCCTCGCGGTCATAGAGCCGGGCGGCATCCTCGACCATCGCGCGGGCGGCATAGGCTTCCGTCTCGCAATCGGCGAGCAGGCCGCGGATCAGCTGGAAGTCGGCGATCGGCTGGCCGAACTGCTTGCGCTCCAGCGCGAACCTCGTCGCCTCCTTGATCAGGCGCTTGGCCATGCCGACCGAACAGGCGGAAATGTGGATGCGGCCGCGGTCGAGCACCTTCATCGCGGTCTTGAAGCCCAGCCCCTCGACCCCGCCGAGCAGGCAGGATTTCGGGATGCGGGCGTCCTCGAAGATGACGTCGGAGGTCTTGGTGCCGCGCTGGCCCATCTTCTTGTCGTTGCGGCCGAGCTTGAGGCCCGGGGTGTCCGCCGGCACCAGGAAGGCGGAGATGCCGCCGGCCCCCTTGTTGTCCGGGTCGGTCCGCGCCATCACCGTGAACAGGCCGGCACGCAGCGCGTTGGTGATGTAGCGCTTGGTGCCGTTGAGGATGTAGTCGTCGCCGTCCTTGCGGGCGGTGGTGCGCAGGCTGGCGGCGTCGGAGCCCGAGTCCGGCTCGGTCAGCGCAAAGGACGCGATGACCTCCCCGGTGGCGAGCCGGGGCAGCCATTCCGCCTTCTGCGCGTCCGTGCCGTCGAGGATCAGCCCGCGCGAGCCGATGCCGACATTGGTGCCGATCAGCGAGCGGAAGGCGAGCGACGCCTGACACAGCTCCATCATCAGGGCGGCTTCCTCGACCATCGACAGGTCGAGGCCGCCGAACGCCTCCGGCACCGACAGGCCGAACAGGCCGAGCTCGCGCATCTCCTGGACGATCTCCTCCGGAACCTCGTCCTCGGCCTCCATCCGATCCTCGTTCGGGATCAGCCGTTCCTGGGTGAAGCGGCGCACCGCCTCGACCAGTTGCGCGAAGAGTTCGGGATCGCGGGCCGCCGCGGCCTCGGTGTAGGTGTCCATGGGTGTCCCTTTCGGTCCGTCGAGTGAGCTGTCGTGTTCCCGGCAGACCTAAGCCGTCGGCACGGGTCGCGCCAGACCCGACGACGCCGGAAACCGCCGGCCGAATGGCCGCAGGCGCCCCTCAGGCAGGGCGCGGGGCGGGCTGGCTGGCGATGGTCTGGGCGAGGGCCGCGGCGAGGTCGGCCAGGCGTTCGGATCCGACGATCTGGGCTTGCGCCTGGAGGAGGGAGATCGCGTCCGCGCCCTCCCCCAGGGCTGCCATGACCCGCGCGACATGGCACAGCCCGACGGCGCGATCGACCCGGCGGGCAAGGCTGCCGGCGACCTGTCGGGTGAGTTCGAGAACGCCGCCCGCGACCTCCGCGGCCCCGGCGGTGTGGATCGCGATCGCCGCGTCGGCCAGGCTCTCCACCAGCATCAGCCAGTCTTCCGACCGGCGGCCGCTGCGCAGGCCCCGGAAATGCTCGTCGATCAGCTGGATCGCGACATTGGCACGGGCCAGCGCCGGCTCGACCCCGCCGGCCTTCGCCAGCGCCAGCGCCAGGCTGGCGGCGAACACCGCCCGGCTCAACGGATCGGCGATCTCCTCCGCCAGCGCCTCCCCGGCCCGGTCGAGGTCGACGACGGCCGACATCTCCCCGGCCGCGCCGAGTGCCAGGGCAGTGTGGCCGATCGCCTCCCGCGCGCGCCAATGGTCGGAAACCATCGGGTCGGACAGCGCCGGGTCGGCCCGTTCCAGCCCCGCCGCCACCTCCGACCGCGCGCGGCGGTAGATCGCCGCGAGGTCCGGCATGGCACGCGCGAAGGCCGCCCCCGCCCCACCGAGATCGGCGGACTGCAGGGCGCGCACGACCGGAACGGTCAGCGGCCATGCCGCCTCCCCCGACGAGCCGTTGGCCTCGAACACCTCGTGCACCAGCATCATGGCCTCGCCCAGGACCGCGATCCCGGAATGGTCGGTCAGGCCGCGGGTCGCTTCCGCCAGGTCCTCGGCGACCTGCCGGGTCACCGGCGAACCGAGGCGCGAGGCCGCCTCGTGGATGCGGCAGAGGCGCAGGAGTGCCGTGCCCCGGTCGCCACCGGCGGCGATCCGCTGGGTGGCGTGGGCGGCGTCGGAGAAGACGTCGACCGCCTTGTCGCCGGCATCCATCGCCCGGGCGATCGCGGCATCCAGCGCCGACGACGCCTCGTCCGCGCGGTCGAGGTCGAGGAAGAGGCGCGCCATGGCGATCAGCGCGCGGCAGCCGCGGGCGATGTCGGTCGCCTTCGCCCCCAGCTGGATCACCTCCCGCGCAAGCGTGATCGCCTTGTCCTTCGACCCGGTGCGGGCCAGCGCCTCCAGCCCGATGACGGCGGCGGCAAGGGCCGCGGAGCGCTCGCCGTCCTGAACGGCGCGCCGGGCGGTGGAGATCAGGCCGGCGATGGTCGCTTCCGCCTGGGCCGCCTGGCCGACCCCGGCAAGGGCGGCTGCCGCATGCCCGGCGAAGCTGGCGGAGGCGTCGGGGTGGCTCGCGGCATCGATGCGCGCGGTCGCCAGTGGCCAGGCGCGGTCGATCAGCTGGCGGGCGGTGGTGCGGTCATGGGGGGCAAGCCAGTCGGCGATGCGGGCCAGCGCCAGGGCACGCGGCACCGGCGGCAGATGCGGCCCCAAAACGTCCAGCACATGGTCGGTCGCCCGCTCGCCATCGGGCTCCAGCGCGGCCCCCGCGACCGCCGCCAGGGTCAGCGCCTCATGCCGGTGGTCGGGGTCCTCCAGGCTTGCCGCGGGCTCGATCGCCGCCAGGAACAGCGGCCGGGCGGACAGCCGCAGCATGACCCCGGCAGTGCCGCCGGCGGCGATCGCGATCGCCCGGCCGATCGGCTCCGCATCCTCGATCACCTC
>CAYNIS010000422.1:0-3535 GCA_964397055.1 uncultured Rhodospirillaceae bacterium
GGCCCCGGTCGAACGCGGCAGGATCGTCACGGATCGTCTTCAGATCGTGCATTCTCGTGCACCGCCCGGTTTCGCCCATCGGGCCCCGGATGTGCCGGCCAGCGGCCTGGCGACTCGGCACGAACTCAGGGCTTCGCTGTCCTTATACGGGCGCTGGCTGTGCGCGGTCCAGGACCTCAAGCGCCTGTGTTGCCGATCGTCCCGTCCTCTGTTGCCTCGATGTCAGCATCCGCTTCCTCGTCCGCGTCGGCCGGGCGCTGGACCAGACGCACGATGATCACCGAGATCTCGTAGAGGAGGATGAGCGGCACGGCGAGGCCGACCTGGGAGATGACATCGGGCGGGGTCAGCACCGCAGCCGCCACGAACACCATGACGATCGCGTATTTCCGGCCCTTGACCAGGGTCGCCGCGTCGAGGAAGCCGACCCGCGCCAGAAGCGACAGGGCGACCGGCAGTTGGAAGGCGATGCCGAAGGCGAAAATCAGCCGCATGGTCAGGCCGAGGTATTCCGCGACACGCGGCAGGAACTCGATGCCGACCCGGCCTTCCTGCCCCGGCAGTTCGAAGGACAGGAAGAACTGCCAGGCGAGCGGAAAGATCAGGTAGTAGACGGTGGCCCCGCCGGCGAAGAACAGGACCGGGCTGGCGATCAGGTAGGGCAGCAGCGCCAGCTTCTCGTTGCGATAGAGCCCGGGGGCCACGAACAGCCAGAACTGTGTCGCCACGACCGGAAAACTCAAGAACGCCGCGGTGAAGAACGAAATCGTCATGTAGGTGAAGAACACCTCGGTCAGGCCGGTATAGACCGCGTTGTCGATGAACGGCTCGAGCGGGGCGATCAGGAACTGGTAGATCTCGGGCGCGGCAAACCAAGCACCGCCGAAGGCGAGCGCGAAGGCGATGGTCGCATAGACTAGGCGGTTGCGCAGTTCGATCAGGTGATCGAGCAGCGGCATCTGGTAGGCGTCTGGATCGTCGGGATCGAAGGTGCCCGGTTTCGGGTCGGCGCCCGCCTTCGGGTCGGCGCCCGCCTTCGGGTCGGCGCCCGCCTTCGGGTCGGTCGTCATTTAAAGGGTCCCCTCAGGCGGACTTGCGGGCGTCTTCGGCCTGACTTCCAGGCGCACCCTCGGCCTCGCCCGGTGAAGCGCCTGTCGCGTCCGATGTCTTCTCGAGGGATGGTCCGGCAGGCCTGCCGGCCTTCGCCGCCGTGTCGGTCTTGCCGGCCACATCCGAGAAGTCGACGCTGCGCCGAAGATCGCCGTCCGGGTCGACGGTGTTCTCGATCATCCGGTCGACACGGAAGTTCCTCAAGTCCCGCGCCTGCTTGCGCAGGTCCTCAAGGTCGGCCTCGCGCATCGCGTCGTCGACGACATCCTGGAACTCGCGCCCCATCTTGCGGATCGCCCGCATCCAGTGGCCGACCGTGCGAAGGGCCATCGGCAGATCCTTCGGCCCGATCACCAGGATCGCGACCACCAGGACGACCAGGAATTCAGGCCAGCCGATATCGAACACGGGGCATCGTCACTTCACGAGGGGGCGCGCGGCAGGGGCGGAACGGGCCGCGCAATCACACCTTGGCTTCGTCGCGCGAGGTGGCCTCGCCCTCGATGGTGCGGGGGCTGTCGGAGGTGACCGTCGGGTCCTCTTCCTTCATGCCCTCTTTGAAGTTCTTGACCCCCTTCGCCACGTCGCCCATGACCTTCGGCAGCTTGCCGGCGCCGAAGATGATGAGCACGATCACCAGGATCAGGGCGACCTGCCAGAAGCCGATAGCCATCGCGTTGTATTCCTTCCTGCCGAAATCGGCGTGGTGCTGCCCTGCGGCGGCCTGACCCTGACAGAAACCCTCGAACACCGCCAAGGGTTTCCAAGCGACCTGCCGCGGGAGCGAACACCGTCCATATAGGGTGGCAACCCGCCCCTGTCAGGCGTGTGCGCGCAATGCCGGGCGGGATGGGTCAGGTGTCCGCGCGCGCGGCCGGGAAAACCAGGGCTGCGCGGGCGTCGAGACCGAAGCGGTGGACCGTTCCCGGCTCCAGGCGGTGGCGCCCGGAAAGGCGAAGACCGAGGGTCAGGCCGGGAGCGTCGGTGGGTCGCAGCTTCAGCCGCGTGTCAGCCCCGATCATCTTCACGGCGTCGACATGGGCCTGGAATTCCGGCCCGAGGGACGTCGTGTCCGGACGGACCGCGTAGAAGGCCGACGGCCGCAGCAGGACGTCGACCGCCCCGTCAGCCCCACCTGGAGAACCGGGCCCCAGGGCGCCCGGCCGTGGGGCATCGAACCGACCGAGCGGGGTTTCGACGAACCCGCCCCGGGCCGTCCCCGGCAGGCGGTTCGCCTCCCCCACCAGGGTCGCGACATAGGCATCGACCGGGGCGTCATAGAGGGTCTCTGCATCGGCCATCTGGATAATCCGGCCGTCGCGCATCACCGCGATACGATCGCCCAGCGTCATCGCCTCTTCCGGGTCGTGGGTGACCATGACCGCAGTGGTTCCGGACATCTTCAAAAGCGCATGGGTCTCCTCCCCCAAGGCCCGCCTGAGCGAGGCGTCGAGGCCTGAGAACGGCTCGTCGAGCAGGAGAAGCCGCGGCTGGGGGGCGAGCGCCCGGGCGAGTGCAACACGCTGCTGCTGGCCGCCGGAGAGGGTATGCGGGTAACGGTCCGCGAAGCCGTCGAGCCCGACCATGCCGATCAGCGTGGCGATGCGCCTGGACCGGGCGGCGGCATCCATGCGGGTCACGCCGAACCCGATGTTGTCAGCGACCGAAAGGTGCGGGAACAGGGCATGATCCTGGAACACGAGACCGATGCGACGGCTCTCCGGGGCGAGGTGGAGATGGGCGTCCGCCACCGGATCCCCGCCCAGCGCGATGCTCCCCGACTGCACGCGTTCAAGGCCGGCGATCAACCTCAACAAGGTCGACTTGCCGCAACCGGACGGGCCGACCAGCGCCAGCACCTCCCCAGGCGGCATGGTGAGGCAGACATCATCCAGCGCCGACACCGTGCCACGCTCAGCACCGGCATAGCCGTAGCTGACATGGCGAACCTCAAGGGCGTCACGTGCCGCCAAACTCGCCGTATCCGGTGCGGCAACAACACTGCCAGCCCTGTCCGACACACCGGAAACGGGCCCGGCGACGGCGGTTTCGCGCAACATCATGCTGGGGATCGAGAACGATAGGCTGAACAAGAAGGGACAGCCCCTCTCGGCGACGGAAACGAAGCTCCACCATACCTCGAATGGGGAGATAGCTGCAACTCACTCGCAATATCAGGGAGTGCTGCAATCAGCCGCCCTCGCGACCGCGCTCCTCATCCAGTCCCATGAGGCGGGGTTGATCGCGGTCGCCGCCGGCCTCCTCACCGCCGCCGTGCTGCAGGCGGATGATCGCGGTATCGCCGCGCCGCTCCAGAAAGCCTGCGGCCTCCAACTCCTCCCGCGAGGGCAGCTCAGCCAGGCTTCCCAATCCGAAATGGCTCAGAAAGCCCGGGGTCGTGACCCAGGTCAGCGGGCGGCCCGCC
>CAYNIS010000423.1:0-3534 GCA_964397055.1 uncultured Rhodospirillaceae bacterium
GCCCTCCGCGGCGGCGAGGCACATCCAGCCGGCTGATGCGAATTCCGGGAAAACCGCGCGCACGGCCCCCTGGTAGCCCGCCATGAAGACCCAGGCGAAACGGTCGGCGAGCGCCCCGCCGGCGGTCGCGAGCCGCATCGGCTCATCGGCCGGCAGCGTCGACCAGAGCGCGTGAAAGGCAGCCTCCGTTTCCGAAACCGGCAGGATCGGGGGTCGTTCGGGCGGCGTGGCCTGGGCGATCGACATCTGTTCAGGCTCCGCGGAACGACGGGGCGCGCTTCTCGACGAAGGCGCGCACGGCCTCCCGGTGGTCCTGGGTCTCCTGCGCCTGGATCAGGCGTTCCGCTTCCCGGTCGATCGCCGTCTCGAAGTCGATCGTGGCGGCATCGTCCAGATTGTCCTTGATCAGGCGCAGGGCGACGGCCGGGCCGGCGGCGAGGCGGGTCGCCAGTTCGGCCGCTTCCGCGCGCACGTCGCCGTCGGCCACGACCCGGTTGGCGAGGCCGAGGGCAAGGCAGGTCGCGGCATCGATGCGGTCGCCGGAGAACATGAACTCCCGCGCCTTGGCGGAGCCGATCGCCCGGGTCAGGAGCCAGGCGATGCCGTAGTCGCCGGAAAGGCCGATGCGGGCATAGCCGGTCGCGACGAAAGCACTCTGCGCCATGATCCGGATGTCGCAGGCGAGCGCGATGGCGAGGCCGGCGCCGGCCGCCGCCCCGGGCAGGCAGGCGATGGTCGGCTTCCGGACCGCCATCAGGGCCCCGGTCAGCGTCCGCTGACGCTCCTTCAGGCGGTCGACCTTCTGCAGCGTCGACATCTCTTGCGTCGGGTGGGCGTCCCCCATGCCCTTGACGTCGCCGCCGGAACAAAAGGCCGTGCCGGCCCCGGTGATCACCAGCGCGCCGACCTCAGGGTCGTCGCCGCATTGCTTGATCATCCGGCGCAGCGCCGGGGAGATGATATCGCCGAGCGCGTTGCGCGCGTCCGGGCGGTTGAGGGTGATGGTCGCGACCCGATCCCGGACCGTCACGAGCAACTGGTCGGTCCCGGTGTCGACGGATCGGACCCCATCGTCGGCTTTCACGGCGACACTCATGTGCGTCTCCTCCCCTGAGCGTTAAGTCATTGGTTGACCGCCACCTTGGCACAAACCGCCATCGAAGGGGCACATGCGCGGCCCCCTTTTACGCGCCGGCTTCGGTCGCGGGGCGATGGTCGCTTCCCGTCGTCGCATCATAGCGGTAGAGCCAGTCGAGCGTCCGACCACGGGCTTCGGCCATCGCTCGGTTGCGCTCGACCGCCTCCGGTCCGGTCAGGTGATAAACCTTGGCATTCCGGCGCGAGGCTTCCTGGACACGCGTCGTCCGCGGCCGGCGCTCTTCCTCATACCCTAAGAGCGCCCGCGCGAGCGACCCGCCGTCGGCCAGGTGGCGCGCCAGGACAGCCCCGTCCTCCATCGCCATCGCCGCCCCTTGCGCCATGAACGGCAGGGTCGGGTGGCAGGCGTCGCCGAGAAGGGTGATGCGCCCCCGGCTCCAGCCGGGCATCGGCGGCCGGTCGAACAGCGCCCATTTGAACAGGCGATTTCGGTCGATCGCGTCGATCAGGGTCATGATCTGGCCGTGCCAGCCGTCGAAGGCATGGCCGAGTTCGCGATGATCGCCCGGCTCGGTCCAGGATTCGCGCATCGACCCCGGCTTCTCGACGACACACGCGCAGTTCACGAGATCCCCGCCCCGAACGAAGTAGTGGACGAAATGGGAGCCGGGACCGAGCCAGCCGGTGGAGACCGGCCGCACCAGCCCCTCGGGAAGGCGCTCGGCCGGGATCAGGCCGCGCCACGCGATGTTGCCGGTGAAGCGCGGGTTGTCCGGCCCGAACAGATGGCGGCGCAAGATCGAATGGATGCCGTCCGCGCCGACGGCAAGGTCGGCGTCGAGATCGAGTTCCGGCCCCTCGAGGCGCACCCGCGGCCCCTCGTCGGTGACGTGGTCGACGCGGACCCCGGTCTTCAGCGTGATCGCCGGGTCCGCACCGGCCGCGGCGGCAAGCACCGCGACCAGATCGGCCCGGTGAATGTGACAATAGGGAAACCCGTAGGTCCGGAGGATATCGCGCCCGAGCATGTTCTTGGTGATGATGTCGCCGGAACGCCAATCGCGCAGTTCCGTGCCGGCGGGGCGAAAGGCGCGCGCCTCCAACGCCGGCGTGAGGCTGAGCGCCGCAAGCACGCGCGTCGCGTTCGGGCTCAGCTGAATCCCCGCCCCGATTTCCCCGAAGGCGCGGGCGCGCTCCAGCACCGTCACCGCAAACCCGCGTTGAGCGAGGCACAGGGCCGCGGTGAGCCCGCCGATCCCGCCGCCGACGATCGCAATGTGTCGAACCCCCGGCACAGCGCTCTCGCCGACCGTCATGCCATCCCCTCCCCGACCGCTATGGTCAGCCGGGCTACCATAGCGCAGGATGCGCCGCCCAGGAGATTGGACTTGGAGAGACCCCGAGAGATGACCGGACCCGGCCCGCTCACGCCTCTGCCCGATGGCATCAGTTCCCGCCTGGTAGAGGGCGTCAACGGGCTCACCATGCACATTCTGGAAGCCGGCGACCCGGAACGGCCGCTGCTGCTGCTGCTGCACGGGTTTCCGGAACTCGCCTACAGCTGGCGCAAGGTGATGGGGCCGCTCGCCCGGCTCGGATACCACGTCGTGGCCCCCGATCTGCGCGGCTATGGCAGAACCACCGGCTGGTCCGACGACTACGACGCCGACATCGCGACCTTCCGGTTCCTCGGCCATGTGCGCGACGCCGTGGCGCTGGTCTACGCGCTCGGCCGGCGGGAGGTCGCCGCCGTCATCGGCCATGATTTCGGCTCGCCGGCGGCGGCCTGGTGTGCGCTTGCCCGGCCCGACATGTTCCAGTCCGTCGCCCTGATGAGCGCCCCGTTCGCCGGGCCGCCGCCCCTGCCCTTCGGCGGCAAGACCCTGCCGCCGGCGCTCGACATTCCGGCCGCGCTCGCCGCCCTGCCGCGTCCCCGCAAGCACTACCAGTGGTACTATGCGACGCGCGAAGCCAACCAGGAGATGCTGTCGGCACCGCAGGGCCTGCATGCATTCTTCCGCGCCTACTATCATTCAAAAAGTGCGGATTGGGCGGGCAACGATCCGTACCCCCTGCCGGCCCTGAGCGGGGAGGCACTGGCGGAGATGCCCGAGTACTACATCATGGACATCGACAAGGGCATGGCTGAGACGGTGGCCCCATGGATGCCGAGCGAGGCGGAGGTCGCCGCCAACGCCTGGCTGCCCGACGCCGAACTGGCGGTCTATGTCGCGGAATACGCGCGCACCGGCTACCAGGGCGGGCTCAACTGGTACCGCTGCAACACCTCCTACGAGCAGCCGCGGGAACTCTTCCTGTTCACCGGCCGCACCATCGACGTGCCGGCGGTCTTCATCGGCGGGGAAAAGGACTGGGGCCTCTACCAGCGCCCCGGCGCGATCGAGGCGATGCAGGCCAATGCCTGCCGCGACTTCC
>CAYNIS010000424.1:0-3515 GCA_964397055.1 uncultured Rhodospirillaceae bacterium
GAAACGCCGCTGATGGCGGCCACCAAGGCCCGACAGTTGCCGTCGATGCGCTTCCTGCTGGCGGCGGGCGCCGACCCGAACGCGGTCGACCGGGACGGCGTGACCGCCCTGATGATGGCGGCCACCTTCGCGGACCGGGATGTGATCGGCGTCCTGCTGGCCGGGGGGGCCGATCCCCTGGTCAAGGATCGCGACGGCCGGGTCGCGACCGACTACGCACCGGGCCGGATGCTGGTGCCGGCGCTTGGAGTGCCGGCGTCGGGCGTGCCGACGTCTGCCGTGCCGTCAGGGGCCTCGGGGGCGGCGGCCGGTGCTGCCCCCGGCGACGGCTGATCCCTACTGCAGGCCGGCTTCGGCGCGCAGCTGATCGGCGCGGTCGGTGCGCTCCCAGGTGAAGCCCTCTTCCTCGCGGCCGAAATGGCCGGAAGAGGCGGTCTTGCGGTAGATCGGGCGCAACAGGTCGAGCATCTGGACGATGCCCTTCGGCCGGAGGTCGAAGTTGTTGGCGATCAGCGCTTCCAGCTGCTCTTCCGGGATCACGGCTGTGCCCCAGGTGTTGCAGTGGATCGACACCGGCTTGGCAACACCGATGGCGTAGGCGATCTGCACTTCGCAGACATCGGCGAGGCCGGCGGCAACCACGTTCTTGGCGACGTAGCGCGCGGCGTAGGCGGCCGAACGGTCGACCTTCGAAGGGTCCTTGCCGGAGAAGGCGCCGCCGCCGTGACGGCCCATGCCGCCATAGGTGTCGACGATGATCTTGCGGCCGGTCAGGCCGCAGTCGCCGACCGGGCCGCCGATGACGAAGCGGCCGGTCGGGTTGATCAGGTACTTGGTTTCCGCCGTGATCATCTCTGCCGGCAGGGTCGGCTTGATGATCTCCTCGATCACCGCCTCGGTCAGGGTCTTGTGATCGACGTCCTCCCGGTGCTGGGTCGACAGGACGACGGTGTCGATGCGCTTGGGCAGTTCATCCTCGAACAGGATGGACACCTGGCTCTTCACGTCCGGGCGGAGCCACGGCAGCTTGCCGGAACGGCGGACCTTGTCCTGCTTCTCGGTCAGCCGGTGGGCGAGCTGGACCGGCATAGGCATCAGTTCCGGCGTGTCCTTGCAGGCGAAGCCGAACATCAGGCCCTGGTCGCCGGCCCCCTGTTCGAGGTCGAGGCCCGCCCCCTCGTCAACGCCCTGGGCGATGTCCGGCGACTGCTTGTCGAGCGCGATCAGGACCGCACAGGTGTTGCCGTCGTAGCCGATTTCCGGATTGTCGTAGCCGATGTCCTTGATCGTCTCGCGCGTGATGCCGGTGTAGTCGACGACGGCGGAGGTGGTGATTTCCCCGGAGACGATCGCCATGCCGGTCTTCACCATGGTCTCGCAAGCGACGCGCGCTTTCGGATCCTGCGCCAGAATGGCGTCGAGGATGGCGTCCGAGATGTTGTCGGCCATCTTGTCCGGGTGACCGGCGCCGACGGATTCCGAGGTGAAGATGTACTGACGACCCATTTCTGACGTCCTTCTCTACCGCGGGGCAGGAACACCCGGCGGGGGTTTATGCCCCTCCAGGCTCCGGAACGGGCGGCGGAAGGGCGTTTGAAGCTGGCCCGGCGGCCGGATGGCGGGGGAGGACC
Source organism: uncultured Rhodospirillaceae bacterium (assembly GCA_964397055.1). Taxonomy (GTDB): domain Bacteria; phylum Pseudomonadota; class Alphaproteobacteria; order CAYNIS01; family CAYNIS01; genus CAYNIS01. The sequence goes on from CAYNIS010000424.1 coordinate 1,632, forward strand.
CGGCGGCTCTTCAGGTGTGGGCGCGTCGGGTCTTATTGGCTGGATGTGCCGGCGTCAAGGTGACCTACGGTTGACCCTGCTTCCCATCGGCGGGACAAGGGACCCCAATCCGACACGATCGCGAGGGACGGGCCATGGCGTTGGAAACGCCGCCGATCCAGCCGGCGCGGCCCGAGCATGTTGCCGCCCTGGCGCGCCTGATCATGATGGCCGGGGCGGGCTTCTACGAATTCCTGCTCGACGATCTGGTGCCGGACCGCAATGCCGCCGACATCCTGACCGCCGCCGTCGCCGCCGAGAAGGGCTCGGTCTCCTACCGCCAGTGCCGGGTGATCGAGGCGGAAGGGGCGGTCGCCGCGGCGATCAACGTGTTCCCCACCGAATGGGCCCGGGCCGATCCGCGCCCCAAGCTGCCGGCCGATCGCCTGCAGCACCTGTCCTGCCTCGACGACGTCCAGATCTGGGACAGCTTCTATCTGAGCGCGATCGCGGTCGAACCGCCGTTCCGCGGACGCGGCTTCGCGCGCTCGCTGATCAACTGGGCCGCGGAGGAGGGGCGCCGGCAGGGGTTCCGCTGCCTCACCCTCCACGCCTGGGCGGACAACGACGCGGCACGGCAGATGTACGACACCCTCGGTTTCGAGTGTCGCGGCATCGCCGACATCGCCTGGCACCCGCGCCTGCCGCATCATGGCGGCAGCCGGCTCATGGCCCTCGACCTGTGAGGATCGGATGGACGGCCTGATCGCGCCCCTGGTGCTGGCCTCCGCCATTGCGAGCGGATGCCCGTCGTTGCCGCCGCCGCGAGTCGCCGTACGGACCAACAGCCGTGAGGTGGTCAGCGACTTCTCGCTCGGCATCGGCGACCTCAATCGCCTGTCGGCGAGCGTCGACAGCGTGTCGGCGATCCATACCTCCGGCGTCGGCGGGCTCACGGTCGGCAGCTTCCGCGTCACCTGGGCGACCCGCCCGCGCACCATCCCGATCGAGGGCAGCGCGCTTTCCTGCATCTGGGTGCAGTCGGTCGACGTCACCGTCGATGTCGTGCCGACCGTCTATGTCGCCCGCGAGTTCCCGGCCGGGAGCTGCGCGCATCGGGTGATCTGGGAACACGAGCTGAAGCATGTCGAGGTCGACCGTCGGGTCGCGAACGAGGAGCTGCCCCGGCTGCGCCGCGATATCGGTCGGGCACTTCTCAACCTGGGCGCGCTCGGACCGCTTGCCGAGGCGGATCTCCAGGCGGCGATCACCCGCGTCGTCGCCCATGTCGACCAGGCGGTGTCGACCCGGGTGGAGGCGCTGAACGAGGTCCGCCGACGCCGGCAGCAGGCCGGCCAGAGAGCCGATCGCGATGGCGGCCAGGATGCCCCAGGTGAGGGTGACGAGGATGTGGTTGCCTCGCAGGGCGAGGAAGATCACCAGGCCGATGCCGATGAGGAACATGAAGATCATGGCCGCAGCCAACAGCACAAACGTCCGGCTGGTTCCGCCCGACTCCTCTTCTTCATCAAGGAACTCATCGCCGCTCAGATCATCGTCAAACGTGCTGAGGCCGAAATCGTCCAGATCGTCGATGTCGTCTTCAGGGAACGCGAAACCCGTGTCGTCATCGTCGAATCCGAGATCATCGTCATCGTCATTCAGGAGATTGTCGGCGCTTTCGAAATCAAACGCATCGTCGTCATCGTCGCCAAACCCGAAATCGTCGTCGAAGTCGCTATCAAATTCTTCATCATTGCCGAAAAAATCGTCTCTACTCATGGTATTCTCCTTAAATGGACGACATTAGCGCCCCAGAACCTCCAGGTTGGCTAACGGGATATTCACCGTCTCTCCTGAGATTAATTCTACCTGCGCACAAGGAACGCGCAAGCCATTGCCCAC
>CAYNIS010000425.1:0-3508 GCA_964397055.1 uncultured Rhodospirillaceae bacterium
GGCGCGCGGGCGGGAGGCGGCGGCGGCCCAGGGCGACGGCCCGGTCGTCCTCCTCGACCACTTCGACAACGCGGCCTCCGGCGGCACCATGGACTCGATGCGGGTCCTCGCCTCGATCCTCGAATCCGGGATCGAGAATGCCGCCTTCTTCGCCGTCCACGACCCACAGGCGGTGAAGGAGATGGCGACGGCCGGCGTCGGTTCGGACGTCACCATCAAGCTCGGCGGCAAGATCCCGATGCCGGCGCTGGAAGGCACCAGCGAGCCCCTGACCGTGCGCGGCAAGGTCAAGCTCCTGTCCGACGGGCTCTACCGCAACCAGGGGCCGATGTCGCGCGGGGTCCTGAACGACATGGGGGCGACCGCCGTCCTCGATACCGGCCGGGTCGAGATCGTCGTCATCTCCAAGCATGTCGAACCGAACGACCAGGCGGCGTTCAAGAGCCTGGGCATCGATCCCCTCGCCAAGTCGTTCCTGGTCCTGAAGAGCCGCATCCACTATCGCGCCGGTTTCAAGCCGATCGCCAAGGCGATCGTTGAATGCGCCGGCTTCGGCGTGTGCACGTCCGACTACAGCCAGCTCCGCTTCGAGAACGTGCGTCGGCCGGTCTATCCGCTCGACCTGATCAACCAGCCAAGCTGACGGACGGGTTCAGTCCCTCGCCGTCAGGTGACCGAGGAGGAGGTCCACCGCTTGCGCGTGGACCTCCTCCCGGGGGGAACCGGCGTCCTGGCAGGGCGGCACGAAGCGCTGCCCGAAGCTGGTGCAGCGGTTGAGGAAGCTCAGATGGTCGGCGCCGGGCACGACCTCCAGCCTGCCGCTCGGCACCTGGGACACGAGCGGCTCCGCGTTCGTCGCCGTCGGCGCAACCCGATCCAGGCCGCCGGCGATGGCCAGGACCGGGACCCCGATCGCCGCCAGGCTGTCGCCGGTGAACGCCTGGACGAGGGCCGGTGCCAGCACAGCCACAGAGGCAATGCGCGGGTCCGTGAGGTCGTCCCCGGCCGCTGAGACGTCGGCGGCGAGCGTCGGGTCGCTCTCCAGCAGTGCGGTGAATTCAGCCTCCGCCGTTGGGTATTCCGGCTGCGGGTCGCAGGTGGCGTCGCGCGACGGGCCGGCGCAGAAGGCCGCGAACCGGTCAAGATCGGTGCGGCCGCCCGCCAGCGCGATCACCGTATAGCCGCCGAGGGAGAAGCCGACGGCGCCGATCCGGGTCCGGTCGATCCGCGGCCCCCAGGTCTCGTCCGCCAGCAACCGGTCGAGAACGGCCGAGAGGTCGCGCGGGCGATGCCAGGGCATGCGAAAGCCACGCGGGTCGAACGCCGGCTCGGCAGCACTGTTGCCGTGGTGATCGACGGCGACAGCGATGAAGCCTTGCGCCGCAAGAGCCCGACCAAGCCACATCATCTGGAGCGCGCTGCCGCCGGTACCGTGGGAGAGCAGGACCAGCGGATAGGGATCCGCCGCCGCGATTTCCGCGTCCCGCGCCGCGTACCCGCCGACGAAGACCGGCTGGTCCCGGGGGAAGGAGACCGGCGTCATCTCCGTTCCCTCGGGTGCCGGGTACCAGATCGTCGTCCTGAGCGGACGGGGCCCGTCACCGGTCCAGGACGGCCGGGCGTCATCGACCCAGGCGAGGCGGGCCATGCCCACCGGTGGTCCGTCGGGTGGGCCGTCGGGCGGCCCTGTCGACTCGCCGTCACAGCCGGCCAGCAGAAGGATCGCGAAGAAGACCCACGCCAACCGCTGCATGCCGCGGCTGCCCGATCCGTTCGGGGTCAGTCGAACCAGCCGGAGAACGGCACCGTCAGCGTCACCATGGCGATCTCGGTGCCCGGATTGCGCGGCGAGAGGCCGGCATTCGACAGGTGGTAGATGTTGGCACCGAGCTGCATGCCGCCGAACGGCTCTCCCGCCTTGAAGCGGTAGCCGAGTTCGAGGCCGGAGCGGAATTCGACGACATCGCCGAGGTCCTTGCTGTCCCCCTCCTCGTAAGCACCGACGCCGGTGAACGGGAAGATCAGGACGCGGTCGGCCACCACGAATTCGAGGCCGAAGCCGAAATAGCCGTAGACGGCGCCGTCCGGGTTCGCCATCACGCCGACGAAGGGGGCGACGAAGTCGAGATAGGGGGTCTCCGCACGCCAGCCGGGGCGATACTCCAGCGAGAAGGCCGCCGTCGTCTTGTCGTCCCAGATGTCGAACACACCGGCACCGAAGACGACCTGGTCCTTGCCCTCCCAGCTGTTGCGCAGGATGTCCTGGGCCGCGGCCGGCCGGCCGGCGAGGGTGAGGCCGAGGAAGGCGACGACACCGAGGGCGAACGCGATGAGGGCAGACGGGCGGGCGGCACGGGTCATGGATCTGGGCCTTTCGGCAGGAAGGCGGGCACGTGTGACCCCGGAACAAAGACAAGGTGACTCAAAAAATTCAAGTTTCCGCCATGTTTCGACGCAGGATTCCGCGGGTCCTGTGGCACGGCTGCCTTGCGCAAAAATGAACACGCTGTTAATTTTACAAGTGGATTACAGCCTTAGGTGTTCATCGCACGGAAGGCGAATCCGTACACCCTGTTGGACTGATTTTTCAGTTCTAGCCTTGAAGAGCGGACCGAAAACGTCCGCTCTTTTTTTGTGCCCGCCATTCCGGTGTAGCCTGCCCGGTGGAACGCAACCGACCAGTTTCGGAGTGACCGATGGCCGTGCCCGCCCCGTCGCCTGTTTCCATCGACCTCGGCCGCGCCGGCCATGTCGAGGGTGTCGCCGATCCGCGTTTCCAGCCGGTGGTCGATGCCTTCGTCGCGAACTTCCAGGAACGGGAGGAGGTCGGCGCCTCCCTCGCCGCCACTGTCGCGGGCCAGACCGTGATCGACATCTGGGGCGGCTGGCAGGACGCGGACACCGGAACGCCCTGGGACCGGGACACCATCTCCATCGTGTTCTCCTGCACGAAGGCGGCGACGGCTCTGTGCGCGCACATGCTGATCGCGCGCGGCCTCCTCGACCTCGACCAGCCGGTCGGCGACGTCTGGCAGGAATTCGCCAGTGCCGGCAAGGAACGGGCGACGGTCCGCATGATGCTCGACCATTCGGTCGGCGTGCCCGCGGTCCGGCCGGAAGTGCGCCGCGACGGCATGTATGACTGGGACTACATGGTCTCCCTGATCGAGGCGGAGGAGCCGTTCTGGGAGCCGGGCAGCCGCAACGGCTACCATGGGCTCACTTTCGGCTGGACCGTGGGGGAGCTGGTACGCCGGGTGACCGGGAAGTCGCTCGGCACCTTCTTCCGGGAGGAGGTCGCGGAACCGCTCGGCATCGATTTCTGGATCGGCCTGCCGGAAGCGCACGACCACCGCGTGGCGGAGGTCGACAACTACGTCTATTCCAAGGACGACCCGATGTCGCCGTTCCGGGCCGCGCTCAAGGATCGGGCCTCGACGTTGCTGCTGGGGCGCCATAACGTCACCAGCCAATCGGCGCTCAGATTGCTGGATGATGCATCCGAAGC
>CAYNIS010000426.1:0-3504 GCA_964397055.1 uncultured Rhodospirillaceae bacterium
CAGCATGGCTGCGATAACCTCGTCCGTGAGGTAGTGGGTCTTGAGCCCCAGCTCCTCCTGGAGGTCCTGCAGGCCCTGGTCGAACAGGGCAACACGGTGCTGGTGATCGAACACAATCTCGAGGTTATCAAGACCGCGGACTGGGTCATCGACCTCGGACCGGAAGGCGGGAATGGCGGTGGAGAGATCGTCGCAGCCGGCCCGCCGGAAGCGGTCGCCGCCGAACCGCGTTCCTATACCGGACAGTATCTGACCGGCTATCTCGCGGCATCGCCCAAGGCAAAGACCGCTTGAGGTTCGGGGGCCTGAGGTTCGGCGAACGCCTGCCATATTGGGTCCTCAGCGGCGGCAGGTCGAGATGCCGTTCGATCCGCCTCAGCCGCTCCTCGAGCTCGGTGATCTGGATGCCGTGGCCGACCACGGCCCCATGATACGTGGCGATTTCCCGTCTGGTCGTCTGGTCGTCTGGGCGTCGGCCTTCAGCTCCGCCATGTCCTGGACGAGACCGGCGACGGTGATCTCCAGCGTGCCGACCCGCGCTTCCAGTCGGGACAGGCGGGCTTCCAGACCCTCGACCCTGGCCTCCAGCCGCTCCATGCGCAGCTCGAGCCGCTCCATGCGCAGCTCGACCCGGTCGAGGCGCTCGTTCATGACCTGGAGCTCGGCACGAATCGCCTCGTTCTGGCGACCGAGCTCGGCGAAGTTCGCGCTGGTCTCCTCCGCGTGCAGCTGAAGCGCCGCGAAGAGCTGATCGACCTTGTCTTCCAGGCTGCTCATCATGCCCTCCTGCAGGTTCGAACAGTAGCATTCGTCGAATGTTGCAAACAAGTCACATGTGCGCACCCGCAACCTTCGCGGCGGGTCGGGCGAACAGCTTTTGAACACCGCCATCGCCCGGAATCGCCCCCATGACGCTCCGCTTGCGCCTGCTCGCCCTGCCCGCGCTTGTCGCCTTAACTGCCGGGGGCCTTGCGCCCGCAAGCGCTCAGCAGCCGGCCACGGTCGTCGACGTCTCCGAAGAAACCTTTACCGAGGAGGAGATGCTGTTCCTCTCCTACTCGGCCGATCTCCTCTCCCGGATCCCGGGCGAGCCACGCGCAGCCATCGCCTGGTTCGAGCGGCGTGGCGAGAAGGACGCGATCCCGACCCTGATCTTCGCCATGCGTTTCTCCCCGGAACCCGACCTCACCTTCGCCGAGACCCTGTCGAAGCTTGCCGGGGAGTCCGCCGGGCCGCGCTGGTTCGACTGGATGATCTGGCAGCAGAAGAACCCGCAGGTGACGCCGCATCGCTCCTACGAGACGTTCAAGACCGGGCTGTTCAGCCGGATCGACCCGGCCTTCCTGCGGTTCGTGAGCGCCGGGCAGGAACGCGACATCCGGCTCGAGGAGATCACCTGGGGCGGCGTCCAGGTCGATGGCATCCCGGCGCTGATCAACCCGGCACACATTCCGGCCGCGGAGGCGGACTACCTCGATGACGATGAGGAGGCGTTCGGGGTTGCCATCAACGGCGATGTCCGCGCGTACCCGCGCCGCATCCTCGATTGGCACGAGATGTTCAACGATGTCGTCGGCGGTGTGCCGGTGGCCCTCGCCTACTGCACGCTGTGCAACGCCGGCGTCCTCTTCGACATGCGGGTCGAGGGCCGAGAGGAGCCGTTTACCTTCGGCTCGTCGGGCTTTCTCTATCGCTCCAACAAGCTGATGTACGATCACCAGACCGACAGTTTGTGGAACCAGTTCACCGGCAAGCCGGTGGTCGGCGAGCTGCGGGGCAGCGGCATCGAGCTCGCCACCCTGCCGGTGGTTCTGACCAGTTGGAAGGACTGGCGGGAGACCCACCCCGAGACCCGGGTCCTGTCACTCGAAACCGGCCATAACCGCGACTACAGCCGCGGCCGCGCCTATGGCGACTATTTCTCCTCGCCGGACCTGATGTTCCCGGCCGCGATCGCCGATTGCACGCTTCAGGAGAAGGATCAGGTGTTCGGCGTGCGCGCTTTCGGCGGGGCGAAGGCATGGCCCCTGGAGCGGCTGCAGGCGGAACGCGTGGTCAACGATCGGGTCGGCCAGATCCCCGTCGTGCTTGTTGCCGGCCCGGGCGAGCGCACGGTGCGCGCCTATCAGCGTGACGGGCTCACCTTCGCCGTTGCCGATGGCGATGCCGCCGGCCTGGTGGCCGACGGGGCCCTCTGGCGGGTCGAGGAAGACGGTCTCGTCGGACCCGATGGTGAACGCAAGATGCGTCTTGCCGGGCACATTGCCTATTGGTTCGCCTGGGAGGGCTATTTCGGCGAACTCGCCGAGTAGCCGCCTGCCGGGTTCGTTACCGAAACCTTCACCGTTGGCGGGCGATCGTCTGGCGTGGCGTCGTTTCCGGCGCCCGTGAGTGATTGGGGATGGTGAACGTTTCGGGAGACAGGGGCAGGATGAGCGACGACGCTTCCCTTGGCGCCGCCAGGACGGCACCGTCGAACCGGCATCTGATGATCGCGGCCGCCGCTGCCGCTGCCATGGTCCTGGGCCTCTTGGGACTCACCGGCGGATCCGAGCCGGGCATTTCGAGCGCTCCGCGCGCCACCGCTGAAACGGCGGCTGCCGCGGCAGAGGCCGGGAGCCCGGTGGCAAGCATCGGACCCGATGGTGCGGTGCGTGAAGACCCGTTCACCGTCGAGGATGATGCCGTTGTCCCGACCCGGTCGGTGATCGCGACCCCCGGATCGCAGTCGAGGACAAGCCGCGAGGACGTCGCCGCCGCGGCCTGTGCCACCGACTGGCGCCGCTGCACCAGCCAGGCGATGCTGGCCGATCGGTTCTCCGGCCTCGGCAAGCTGGCGGACGCCTGCCGGCGCGCCTTTCTCGATCGGTCGCGCGGGTCCGAGCCGCTTTACGCATCGGACGCGCCGTTCAGCGCGGTCGATCTTGGCGGTCGGACGTCGCGCACGGGCGCCCTCATCCTGAAGGAGACGGGGATTCAGCACGTCGACGGCTGGGGCCAGCCCGCGGTCATGGACGTCGACTGCCATGTCGACCTCCATGATCTCAAGATTGTCGACTTCTCCGTCCACACTCATCGTTGATGATGGTGTCGTCCATCATCTGGACTTGATCGTCGCCCGCCGCCGAACGACGGGGAACCGCTGCCCGAAAGGGACCGGGAACGGATGAGCCGGGAGCTCCATCGCCACTTCAGTGCCCGACCTGCCGACCGCTACCCGCATGGCCGTGGACGGCGGGCATTCCTGGCCTTGCTGTTGGCCAGCCTTCTCCTGCTCGTCGTCACCGGACCCGAGGGGCTGGTCCTGCGCGCGATCGAGGAGGTGCCGTTGCCGATCGCCCGCTCGCCGGTGCCCGCCCAGCCGTCAGCGACGCCGTCAGGAGCGGCCGGGTCGACGAAACCGCCGGCACAACAAGCCGCCGGTCAGCCCTCCGCGCCGGCGGGTGCCACTCCGTCGGCCGGTGGTGCGGCGGGGTCAGGCCCCAACTATCAGGCGATGCTCAA
>CAYNIS010000427.1:0-3475 GCA_964397055.1 uncultured Rhodospirillaceae bacterium
GGTGCCCCGGCGATGGTCGCGAGGTCGATCAGCATCTCGCTCAGGCCGCGCGGGGCGGAGAAGAACGGCGAGTGGTCGGTGTCCAGCGACAGCACCTGCTCGACCGGCGTTTCCGCCAGCATGCGGTCCTGCAGCGCCGGGGAGATCGCCCGGTCCTGTTCGCAGCGGATGTAGGTCTTCGGCACCTGGCCGAAACGCTCCTTGGTGACCGCGACCTCCGTCGTCAGGATCGCGATCGGTTCCGGCACCAGACGCTCGCGGGCATAGGCGACGTCGGAACTGTCGCAGAGGCCGTAGAAGGTCTCCACCAGCCCTTCCTCCGCGACCGTGGTCAGCGTGTCGGAGATCGGCTTGCGGTGCCGGCCGATGATCGAATCAGGGTCGCTGCTGCTCAAACTGCGGGCACAATCGCCGTCCTTGGGCAGAAAGGCGCTGACATAGACCAGGCTGTGCAGCTCGTCGGGTGCTACCTCTGCCGTCTGGCTGATCACGATGCCGCCCAGGCTGTGGCCGACCAGAACCACCGGTTCCGTGATGCGGTTGAGCGTTTCACGAACCCTGGCGACATAGTCGGTCAGGGTCAGCACTTCGCGGGACATCTCGTCATCGCCATGGCCCGGCAATTCGATCGCCTCCACCGCCACGCCGGCGTCGCTCAGCCGTTTGACGACATGGCGCCAGCACCAGGCGCCATGGTAGGCGCCGTGCACGAGGACGACGGGTCGGGTCCCTGGTTGCGACATGAGCGAGGCCTCTTTCCAAACTGACTTCCGGCGGATGAGCGGGGACCCTAGCATCCCCCATGCCGGTCGAACGAGGGCCGATCGGGCGGGATTTTCCCCGCACCCGTGATCCGAACACGCCCCTTGATTTGATCGCCGCGATGGTCAGTCTCACCGGCGGACCCGGTGGGCGCACTCCTCGGCAGGAAAGACACGGCCATGGCGACGGAACTCGCGACTGGCGGCAACGCCGCCCTCAGCTCCTCTTCCCCGGCACCACGGGTTACCGTGACGGTCGCCTGGGACGGCCCCGGGGCCGACGCCAGCGCCTTTGTCCTGGGGCCGGACGGCCGGGTCGGCAGTGATGCCGACATGATCTTCTTCAACCAGCCGAAGGGTGCCGAGGGGGCGGTCACCGCAGCGCCCCAGAAGCCGGGAGTACAGGAGTTCACGGTCGACACGGGAGCGCTGCCGGCGACGGTCGAGAAGGTCGCCCTCACCCTCACGACAGAGGCCGGTGGCCCGTTTTCCGCAATGAAGTCCGTCACGGTCACGGTCGCCGATGCGGGCGGTGCCACCCTTGACTACCGCCCGGAAACAGAGGGCCGGACCGAAGCCGCCCTGATCCTCGGAGAGGTCTATCAGCGCCAAGGGGCGTGGAAGTTCCGCGCCGTGGGGCAGGGCTTCAACGGCGGGCTGAAGCCGCTGGCCGAGCATTTCGGTGTTTCGGTCGCCGACGACGCGCCGGTCAATGCCGCCCCCGTGCCGCAACCCGCGGCATCCGGCAGCCTGGTCAGTCTGGACAAGAAACTGGTCGACCTGGAAAAGCGCCGCCCGGGCATGGTCGATCTGGTCAAGAAGGTCCAGGTCAGCCTGGAGAAGAAGGGTGTCAAGCGTGACCGTGCCAAGGTCGCCCTGGTGCTCGACATCTCCGCCTCGATGATGGGGCTCTTCAATTCCGGCTCGGTCCAGCATCTGATCGAGCGGATCGTCGCCCTCGGCTACCGCTTCGACGATGACGGCGAGATCGACATCTTCCCGTTCGGCGCCATGGCCCACAAGATGGGCGCGATCGGGATCGAGGAGGTCGACGGCGTGGTCGCCCGCATCCGCGCCGAGTTCCCGTTCGAGGGCGGGACCAATTACGGCCGGGCGATCCAGGTGGTGCGCTCCCACTACAAGGCTCAGGCCGACTACGGTCTGCTGCCGGTCTACGTCATGTTCGTGACCGACGGGAACACCCACGACCGCGACCTGACGGAAGGTCAGATCCGCGACGCGTCGTCCGAACCGTTCTTCTGGCAGTTCATGGCGATCGGCCGCCGGCCGAAGTCGCAGGGCGGCTTCTTCTCCCGCATCTTCGGGTCCGACTTCACCTTTCTCGAGAAACTCGACGAGATGGAAGGACGCGTCGTCGACAACGCCAACTTCTTCCTGGTCGAGAACCCCAAGGACCCGAACGACGAGGACCTCTTCGACCTTCTGATGGCGGAGTACCCGTCCTGGCTGGAGGCGGCGGCGGCGAAGGAGATCCTGCCCTCGTGAATGCTGCCGGCTGCCGGTCACAGGTGACCCTGGCGTCGAACCGCTGGCCGCCAGGGCATTGCATGATCCCTCGGCGGCGCGATATCAGACAGCTGTGAAGTGTCCGGCTCCTTTGGGGCCAGTCCAGGACGGGACCAGGCCGACCGGCGACGGATGACCGGGGGCCAAGGGGGCGGTCGCGCCATGCTGGACGGGCTGAGCCCGCATCAAGTGAAGACGTTGATCGACGGAATGGGGGCCGCGGTCGCGGTCTTTTCCGTCGCCGACGCCCGCTCGATCGAACTGACGGCCCTCAACGCCGCCATGGCGCGGCTCATCGGCCTGGTCGAAGCGCCGGAACCGGGAACACCCCTGACCATGGCCCTGGCCCGCCAGGTCGCCGCCCACCTGACCCTGGCGGTCACCACCGCGGTCGACAGCGACCGGGCGGTAGAGACCGACTGGGCCGGCGGACCCGCGGAGGGGGAGGATCGCCTGCTCCGCAGCGTCCTGGTTCCGGCTCCGTCGTCGGCACCGGCGGCGCGGCGCATGGTGGTCATGACGACCCACCCGGCGAGTGCCCTGTGGCAGGCGGCCCAGCGCCACCGGTCGATTGCCGAGGACCAGTCGGAGCTGATCTGCCGCTACGACCCGGACCTCGTCATCCGCTATGCCAACCCGGCCCTCGAACGCTATCTCGACCGCGGTCCGGGCCTGCTCGTCGGAGCCCGGCTCGATCGCGACATGCCGGCCGATGACCGCCGGCGCTTTCGGCGGCACCTCAAGCGGCTGACGCCGGCCAACCCGATGGCCCGCGACGAACGGCGGCTGATCCTGGGCGACGGCACGGCCCGCTGGCAGGCGTGGACCGACCGCGCGCTTTTCGACCGGGCGGATCGGCTCCTGGAGTACCAGTCGGTCGGCATCGACATCACCGAGATGCGACGGGCGGAGGAGACGGTCCGCCGGCTCGCCTTTCGCGACGAGTTGACCGGTCTCTACAATCGCAACGGTTTTCTCGAGGGACTGACGGCGGAGATCGACCGCCTGCGTGCAGACGCGGCGACCGGTGTCCTGCTGCTTGTCGACATCGACGAGTTCAGCGCGCTCAACACGGCCCTGGGGTTCATGTCCGGCAACGCGGTCCTGGCGCATGTCGCGCACGCGATCGTCGCGGGCCTGCCCGCCGATGCCCTGGTCGCCCGCGTCGGCGGCGATGTCTTCGGCGC
>CAYNIS010000428.1:0-3438 GCA_964397055.1 uncultured Rhodospirillaceae bacterium
GGTCCTGGCGCTTGTTGCGGCTGATGCGGTTCACCTGGTCGAGCGGCATTCGCTTGACTTCCACCCCCCGGGCGGTGGCGGCCGCCAGGATGCGCGCGACGGTGTCGCCATGGGCGCCGTGCGCGACGATCACCCGCACCACTTCCAGGCCGGTATCGGCCAACGCTTCGGCGACGGGCTGGCGTCCGTAGAGGGTCAGAATGCCGGAGCGCTTGTCCTGCGCCCCTGGCGATTTGCGGCGGGTCGTCACCGGTGAAGCATCCCTCACGTCAAACTAGCGCAAATCCCGAGCAGACCTCATCAGTCTGTGACGACGATTTCCGCGTCAATTCAATAGGTTGCGCACCTTCCGGGCCGCCAGATCGGTTCGGTCTGGGCGGAAAACGCGCCAGCCGGCAATGGTCGGCACGGCTCCGCAGGCATAGCCAGAGGCCGAAGCGTCACGCCTTTCCCGCCCTCGATAACAGCTTTGCTTTCATGCGGCGACCTGGGGCAGGCTGCGACGCATCCGGGGAAGGGGTACGTCATCCTGTGTCCAAGACAACGGCCCGTGTCACGATTTCCGCTCCGATCAGCGTGGTCTTCGACGTCTTGACCGATATCGCCGGTCGGGCGGACGTGCTGACCGGTGTCGAGCGCGTGGAGGTGATCTCGACCGGTGCCCACGGCAAATGGCGCGAGACGCGCACGATGATGGGTGGCCAGGAAACCGTCGAGATGGCGGTCTCCGACCTGATCCGGCCCAGCCGCATGGTGATCCTCGCCAACGCTCATGGCACCGCCTACCAGACCACCTATCGCGCTGAACCGGCGGACAACGGCACGCTCCTGATCGCCATGTTCGAGGCGCGGCCGCAAACCTTCCTGGCAAAGCTCTTGGCCCCCCTCGGCATGCTGGCGATCGGGTCGGTCCAGCGGCAGATGGATGCCGATCTCGCCGATATCGCCAAGGCCGCGGAGGCACGGGCGGCAGGATGACCGGTGTCGACAACGCGGTGCCGCACGGCTTCGAGCCGGACAATTCCGGCGGCCCGTTCGCTGCCCATGTCGGCCCGCTCTACACCCGGGTCGAGGCTGACGGCAGCGCGACACGTGGCATGCGGATCGTCGACTATCACCTCAACAGCCTGGGTGTGGTCCATGGCGGCGTCCTGATGGCCTTCGTCGACTTCGCCGTCACCCGCGCGATCATGGAAACGCTCGACTGGCAGCCGCACCTGTCGACCAACATCAACACGACCTTCGTTTCGTCGGCCCAGATCGGCGACTGGCTGGAGGGCCGCTGCGAAATCACCAGGGCGGGCCGGCGCATGATCTTCGTCCGCGCGGTCATTACCTCCGGCGCGCGCGTGGTCATGACCGGGGAGGCCAACGCCCTGAAGATCGACAAGCCCCATCCGGAAAGAGCGGGCAAGGCCGATGGCTGACCCGGCGCCAGAGGGCTTCACCGTCGACAATTTCGGCGGCCCGTTCGTCGAGGAGTTCGGCCCCCTCTACACCCGCGTCCACGACGACGGCACGATTACCCGGGGCCTGCGGATCGACCGGCGGCATCTGAACCTCGACGGCGTCGTCCATGGCGGTGTGATGATGGCTTTCCTCGACTGCACCTCCGGCCGCCAGATCGAGGAGGCGGAACCTGGTACCATCCATGTCTCGACCAACATCACGACCAGCTTCCTGGCCGGTCCGCGCGCCGGCGACTGGCTGGAGGGCCGGGCCCAGATCACGCGCGCCGGCCGGCGCCTGATCTATGTCCGTGTGGTGATGTCGGTCGACGGCAAGACGGTGATGACGGGGGAGACCACGTCGCTCCGGATCGGGTCGCGAAAGGATGGGGCGAACGCCTTTTGAGCCTGGCGAGGCGACCGGGCCCCCCGCCGCGCAGGGGGCCCCTACCTCCACGCGACCGACCTGCCCATATGCCGTGGGCAACGGGCCGCGCGCGGGAGGTGCTGCAGCCATGATCGACGAACAGTCGCCTCGTACCGGACGTGGTCGCCGCGCCTGGCCCGTGGCCATGGCCGTGATCGCCTGGCTCCTCATGGTCATCGGGGCCGTCACCTCCGGCCACGCCCAGAACGTCGACCTGGCGCAGCTGACGCCGGAGGCGCTGATCGACCTCGCCGTGGAGCGTGCGCGCGAGATCGAAGCCGTCGACCGCCGGATCGCAGAGATCGACGCGCGGCTCGACAGCCTGGGCCAGGCGATCGATGCCGGCCTGCTTCGGGCACAATCGCTCGACCTGCCGTCGCGACCGGCGGAGGAAGAACCGACGTCAGGCGCCCTGCCCTTCGCCCGCTCCGTCGACGCTGCCCAGTCCGACGTCGCCTTCTGGGCGGAGCGACTGGCAATGCTTGAGCGGCTTCGCGAGCTGCAGCGCCGGATTGAAAGCGATGCGCGCAGTCGTGCCGAAACGGCCCTTCTGAGAGCTGAGGAAGCTTCGCTGCGCGATGCCTGGCTCGCCGCCAACGCCCCCCTTCGCGCCGAGCTCGTGCGGCAAATCGCAAGCGGCGATGTCGCCGCCGCGGAGGTCCCGGAGGTCTTTCGGAGACCGGCAGAGGCCGGCGCCGTGGGCGAAGACTGGCGCGGCGTCGCCGCGCGCCATCGCCTGCAGGCCGAGCAGGCGGCGGAACGTCGGCGCGACGCCGCCACGGCGATAGAGCTGGATCGGCGCGAACTGGCCCTGGCGGAAGACCGGCTCGGCCACGCGATTGGCGACGAGGCGCTCACGGAAAGGCTCGTCCAGCTTCCGGACAGCGAACTTCCGGCGGCCCTCGACGAAGCGCGCTTTCGCCTGCGGGAGCGCGCGGAAGCTTTTGCAACTGCCCGTGACGGCCTGATCAGCGCACGCTCCCAGCTCGGAACGGCAGTGACCACCCTGGAAGCCGACGCAGGGACGGCACCGGGCACGGATGGGGCGAGTGCGCCGGCCCCGGCACAAGGCCCGGCACGGGACCGGTCCTCCCTGGCGCGGCTGCGCGCGGCGGAACGTGCCGAGGCCAGTGCCGCCGAGCGCCTCCAGAACCTGATCAACCGTGCGCGACGGCTGGGGGACGTCTCCAACAGTCTGACCGGGCTGATCGCCGCCGAAGCCAACTACCTGGAAACCCTCGAACGGGTGAACGAGAGCCGGGCCAGGGCGGCGGTCGCCGATGACGTCGCCGAAGCGCGCCGCGCGCTCGACGACCGGCGCCGGGCACTCGCCCTCGAACGGCAATGGGCCGCGTTCGTGGTAGAGGCCGAGGCCCTCGACAATGACGGCCTGAGGGCAACCTTCGCCGCGGCCATCGAAGAGCGCGACGCGGCACAGGCCAGCGTCGAGGAAGCAGCCGCGGCCACCGCCGAAGCGCGGGCCGCGGCCGCCGCCGCCGGCGATGCCTACCGGACGGTTTGAAAAACCTGCGTTGTAAGGGGCAAATCATGGGAGTCTGGGCT
>CAYNIS010000429.1:0-3434 GCA_964397055.1 uncultured Rhodospirillaceae bacterium
GCCGACCGCGATGATCGAGGCTGCAGGCGGGCGCAACATCATGGACGACGTGGAGGGGCCGGCGACGCCCGTGGAGGAAGAAGCGGTCGCCGATGACGATCCGAACGAGGGTCTGGACGAGGGTGTGGACGAGGGCCTGGACGAGGGCCTGGACGAGGGCCTGCCGGACACCGACGGCGAGGAGGCTGAGCGCACGATCCGCCGCGACCCGATCGCGGCACTGGCCGATCTTGCCGGGCACGAGGATGGGGAGGCCTGGTGGTCGCAACTGGTCGAGGAGCAGGGCGGCGGCCCTTCCCTCTTTGCCGCCATCGAAACCGCGATGACGGCGTTGAGGGAAGGTGAGACCCCGCCCCCGCCGCTCGCGCGCAGCAGGATCGACGACGAGAACCGGCTGGAAGCCGAACGCGAAGCCCACATGCGGCTCGAAATCGGCAAAGCGCTGAAGACCGCGAGCGGACCCGTGGCAGCAGTGGTCGGCGCCTGGCACGTCCCCGCCCTCCGCCGCAAGGTCGCCACCAAGGACGACCGCGCGGTCCTGAAGGAGCTGCCGAAGACCAGGATCGCGGCGACATGGATCCCCTGGACCAACACGCGCCTCGCCTTCGCGTCAGGCTACCGGGCCGGCGTGCGATCCCCGGGATGGTACGGGCACATCTGGCATGCCTTCCAGACCGCGACCGACGATGCCGACCGGCGCCACCGCCTGGGCACCGGCTGGGCCGTGCGCGCGGCGGTGTTGCTGCGCGAGGCCGGCCTCATCGTCTCCACCGCCTCGGTGATCGAGGCCCAGCGCCTCGCCCATGCGCTCGCCAGCCTGCGCGGCCGGTCGACCCCCGGCCTGGGCGACTTGCGCGATGCGCTCCGGGCGACGCTGTGCGGCGGCGACGATGCCCCGT
Source organism: uncultured Rhodospirillaceae bacterium (assembly GCA_964397055.1). Lineage (GTDB taxonomy): Bacteria > Pseudomonadota > Alphaproteobacteria > CAYNIS01 > CAYNIS01 > CAYNIS01. Next base: position 900 of record CAYNIS010000429.1, read on the forward strand.
TCCGCCTGATCGAGGATGCCCTGGTCATCGGCAGTGCCGTCGGGGAGGTGGGCGAGGCCACACCGCAGAACCCGCTGCAGGCCGATCTCGCCCGCCAACAAAAGCGCCTGCGCCTGAAGCCGGAGGCACTGCCGACGGACCTCAGCCTCGACCTGCGCGCGGAAGCCGGGTTCGCCAAATCGGTGCTCCTGCACCGACTGCGGCTGATCGGCATCCCGTGGGGGGAGCCAGCCGGGAGCGGCCGGTCGCGCGGCACCTTCCGGGAAAACTGGACGCTGGTGTGGCAGCCGGAATTCTCGGTCCGGCTCGCCGAAGCCGTGGTCTACGGCACGACCGTCGAGACCGCGGCGGCAGGGCGGGCGATCGCCGCCGCCGCTGAAGAGCGCAACCTGGGCGGGCTTGCCGAACTCGTCCAGGGGTGCCTCTACGCGGATCTGGCGGAGGCCGCGCGCGGCTGCATCCGCGCCCTTCAGGAGGCGGCGAGCCAGAGCGACGAGGTGACGGCCCTGATCGACGCTGCAAGCCCGCTGGTGAACATCCGCCGCTATGGCGATGCACGGCGGATGCCTACCGAAGCCCTCGACCTCCTGGTCTCGAGCCTGGTCGAGCAGGTGCTCGTCGCCCTGCCCTACGCGGCACGCCAGCTCGAACCGGAGGCGGCACGCGCCCTCAAGTACCGGGTCGGCCAGTTCGACCAGTCGGTGAGCCTTCTGGAGGCCGAACACGTCACCGACGCCTGGGCGCGCACGCTGGCCCGGGTGGCCGACGATGGGGAAGCGACACCGCTCATCGCCGGGCAGGCAGCCCGCCTGCTCTACGACCGTCAGGTGATCGACAGCGGTGGCGCCGGCGGTTATCTCGGCCGGGCGCTGTCGCCCGCGGCGGCACCGCTCGCCGCCAGCGGCTGGCTCGAAGGGTTCCTCGCCGAGGCGGGCCAGGTCCTTCTCTTCGACGACGCGCTGCGCGGCATCATCGAGGCCTGGGTCAGCGATGTCGGGGACGACGACTTCCTCGAAATCCTGCCGATGCTGCGGCGCGCCTTCGCCACCCTCGATGCGAGCGAGCGGCGCCAACTCCTGGACCGGGTCGGCAGCCGGTCCGGAGCCGCCGGGGTCACCACGGACCTTGGCGAGGATCCGGCCGCAGATGCCGCCTTCGAGGCAGCACTCCCGCTGCTGAAGACCATGCTGGGCCTGGCGCCATGACCGACGAGACGATCCCGCAAGCGCGCCGACGCTGGCGCCTGATGCTCGGAGGCGACGGCACGGACGGCCTGTCATCGGAGGATCAGCGCATCGACCGGGCGTTGAGTGCCCTCTACGCGACCGACCGGCAGCCGACCAGCCGGGGCAGCCGGCGGGGCGGGCTCGGCGGCTCGGCGCCGTCGGTGGCGCGCTGGCTCGGCGACATTCGCGAGTTCTTCCCGACCCCCGTCGTCCAGGTCATCCAGCGCGATGCCTTCGACCGGCTGGGGCTGAAGCAGATGCTGCTGCAGCCGGAGTTCCTGGCGACGGTCGAGGCCGACGTGCACCTGGTTGCCGATCTGATCACGCTGCGGGGCGTCATGCCGGCGAAGACCAAGGAGACCGCGCGCGACGTCGTTGCCAAGGTGGTCGCGGACCTGCTGGCGCGGCTGGAGGCCAAGACGGCGGAGGCGATCCGCGGGGCCGTCAATCGCTCGCGCCGGATCAACCGGCCGCGCTTCGCCGATATCGACTGGCCGCGCACGATCGCCGCCAATCTCCGCCACTATCAGGCGGAGTACCGCACGGTGGTACCGGAGCGGCTGATCGGCTTCGGTCGCCAGATGCGCCGGCAGGTCGATCTGGACGAGGTGGTGTTGTGCGTCGACCAGTCCGGGTCGATGGCGACGTCGGTCGTCTATGCCTCGATCTTCGCGGCCGTCATGGCCTCCCTGCCGGCGGTGCGCACCAAGCTCGTGGTCTTCGACACCTCGATCGTCGACCTGACCGAGGACCTCGCCGACCCGGTCGAGGTGCTGTTCGGCGTCCAGTTGGGCGGCGGCACCGACATCAACGCCGCACTGGCCTATTGCGAGACGATCACCGAACGCCCGCGCCAGACCCACCTGGTACTGATCACCGACCTCTACGAAGGCGGTAATGCGCCGGAAATGCTGGCCCGGGCCGCGACCATGGTCCGCGACGGGGTCAACCTGATCGTGCTGCTGGCACTGTCGGACGAGGGCAAGCCCGCCTATCACGCCGACCACGCCCAGGCGCTGGCGGCGATGGGCGTGCCGGTGTTCGGCTGCACGCCCGACCAGTTCCCGGAGCTGATGGCCGCGGCCCTCAAACGCGACGACCTCCACGCCTGGGCGGCGGAACGCGACATCGCCCTGATCCGCCCGGGAGCGGGACCCGCCCTGCCATGACCGCGCGCTACGACACGATCGGGCGGACTTATGACCGGACCCGGCGGGCCGACCCGACCATCGCCGACGGGCTGAAGGCGACCCTGGGGGTTGGGGCGGGTGCCCGCGTGCTCGACCTCGGCTGCGGCACCGGCAACTAC
>CAYNIS010000430.1:0-3432 GCA_964397055.1 uncultured Rhodospirillaceae bacterium
GGCCGAGGTCGAGGAGATCGCCGAGCCCTTCGACTGGGCCGAGGAGGCCGGCCGCACCCTCTACATGGGCGGCATCCATGCCGCCAACCGCGACCGGCTGGCGGAGTGGCGCGGCCGGATGACGCCGTCGCTCGTGCAGTTCGCGGAGATGGGGGCGGCCTGCGACCTCGTCGATTTCCGCATGGCCGAACTCGCCCGCACCAACTTGTTCCGACGGGTACAGGGCCTGTTCGAACGCTGTGACCTGCTGGTGTCCCCGACCACGGCGCGCGAGCCGCTGCCCGCCGATTTCGATGCGACCGCCGACGTTGTCATCAACAACCGCGCCTGCGGCCTGACCCGACAGTCGATCAACGCCTATCAGTACCCGTTCAACCTGACCGGCCACCCGGCGATCTCCGTCCCCTCCGGCGTGACGGCCGCGGGACTGCCGACGGCGCTCCAGATCATCGGCCCATGGTGGCGCGACCGGGACGTCGTTCGCCTCGCCGCCTTCGTCGAACTGGCGCGGCCCTGGGCGGCCCGAACACCCGCTGTCTTCTACGGCGGCTGACCTTCCAACCTGGCACCTCAAGGCCCGCCGGGCTCCCTAACGAAAGTGACTATCCGTCGTGCGCTATCTCGAAGACATCACCGTCGGCCAGGTTTTCCAGTCCGACCCCGTCACGGTGACCGCCGAGGAGATCGTCGAGTTCGCCACAAAGTACGATCCCCAGTACTTCCACATCGACGAGGAGGCGGCGAAGACCTCCATCTATGGCGGGCTGATCGCCTCCGGCTGGCATACCTGTGCCGTGACCCAGCAACTCCGCTACGCCTGTTTCATCAAGGATACCGCCGCGATGGGTTCGCCGGGGATGGACGAACTGCGCTGGCTGAGGCCGATGCGCCCGGGCGACCGCCTCTCGATCCGGATCACCGTCCAGGAGGTCCGCCCGTCGACGTCCAAGCCGGACCGCGGCATCGTCCGATCGCTGAGTGAGATCCTCAACCAGGACGGTGAGATCGTTTCGACGATGCATGGCCTGACCATGATCCGCCGCCGCCCTGCCGACACCTGATGGTGCGAGCCGGATGATCTGGTTCGAGGACTTCGCCCCCGGCCAGGTTCGCCGATGGGGCAGGATCGAAGTGACCGCGGCCGAAGCGTCGATGTTCATCGCCCGGTTCGATCCGGCCCCCTGGATGACCGGGCCGGAAGCAATGGCGGAGGCGTCCGACCGGGCCGGTTTCGCCTCCCCCCTTCATGTCGCGTCGATCGCGATGCGCCTGCGCTGCGAGTGCTTCCTCCTCGACAGCGCCTCCATGGGATCGCCCGGGCTAACGGAGGTTCGCTGGCCGGTTGCGGTGCGCGTCGGCGACTGGCTGTCGATCCGGGTCACCGCCGAAACCGTCCGGCCAAGCGCCTCCCGCCCGGACCGCGGCACGGTCACTTTCCTCGACGAGACCCTGAACCAGCATGGCGAGGTGGTGCTGTCGACCCGCCCGACCATCCTCTTCGGCCGGCGCCCGCCGGCCTGACCGCAAACGCGCTCACCCGTAGACGGCATAGAGAAGGGCCAGGCCCAGGGCGACGCGGTAGACGACGAAAGGCGTGAAGCTCGACCGCTCGAGCCAGCGCAGCATCAGGTGGATGGCCGCCAGGGCGGCGACACAGGAAAGGCCGGCGACGGCCAGCGCATCGACGCCGAGGGCGAGATCGCCGGCCTCGACCACGTCGAGGGTCGCCTTGGCCCCGCCCGCGGCGATCGCCGGGATCGACAGGAGGAGGGAGAAGCGCGCGGCCTCCCCGCGCTCGAACCCCAGCATCCGGGCCGCGGTCATGGTGATGCCCGACCGGCTGGTCCCGGGGATGAGGGCCAGCGCCTGGGCGAGGCCGATGACGACGGCGTCGACATAGGTCAGGTGATCGATCCGGCGCATCGACAGGAAGAAGCGGTCGGCAAACCACAGGACGATGCCGAAGCCCAGCGTGGCCCAGCCGATGACCGCCGGTGAGCGCAGCCATTCCGGGTTGTCGCGGTAGATCACCTCGGAGACGACGTAGCCGGCGACGATGACCGGGATCGACCCGACGATGACCTTTGCGGCCAGATCGGCGCCTCTGTCCCAGTTCCCGCCCAACAGGCGCAGGGCCCCCATCGTCATGGTCGCGACGTCGGCCCGGAAATAGAGCATCACGGCGACCAGCGTGCCGACATGGGCGGCCACGTCGATCACCGGCCCCTGATCGGCGACCTCCAGGAACCAAGGGGCGAGCACCAGATGCGCGCTGGAACTTATCGGCAGGAATTCAGTGATACCCTGGATCAGCGCCAGGATGATCAGGTAGGTCAGGGTCACCGCTGGGGCTCGCGCCAAAAGGATCGGGGGGTGCCGACTGGCGCTTCCCGCATACCCCCTTGGTAGCGCATCGGCTGCACCGGGGGAATCCGGGCTGGACCGCACGCGGACCGATCAATAGTCGCATATCGGACCTTTTCATTTGCAGGCAGCAACGGGCGACGGGCGCTACCTAAGCCACGCGTGGCGATCAGACCCATTTATGTCAGTATTGCTGACACATATCGTCGAAGCTGGTTGATTGGCGCCGTTGGCTGTCGTATAGAGGTCGCGAAAGACGGGTCGTTGCCAGCCTCCAGCCTCCAGCCTCCAGGCTGTCGGCGATCACCGCCGCCGGACCCCCGCGCGACAGGCCCCGGACGAGGACGCGACCCACCCCGTGAGCGTCCACGCCGGGGTTTTCTTGCGCTGGCTCCGGTCGGTCGACGAACCGGGGCGATCGTCGCCCCAACGGGAGAGAGCTGCCGCCATGGCGAAGAAGATGCTGTCCTTCGTCTCCACCGAAAAGGCGATGCCGGACAAGCGCGATGCCGCTGCCCGCGCCCATGATTTCGGCGAGATCTATGGCGAATTCGACCCGGCGCTGGCGGAAACCCAGGCGAGCCGCTGTTCCCAGTGCGGCGTGCCGTTCTGCCAGGTGCATTGCCCGCTGCACAACAACATCCCGGACTGGCTGAAGCTGACCGCCGAGGGGCGACTGGAGGAGGCCTATGAGGTCGCCTCCTCCACCAACACCTTCCCCGAGATCTGCGGGCGTATCTGCCCCCAGGACCGTCTGTGCGAGGGCAACTGCGTCATCGAGCAGTCGAAGCACGGCACCGTCACCATCGGGGCGGTGGAGAAGTACATCACCGAAACCGCGTTCGAGCAGGGGTGGGTCAAGCCGCGCAAGCCGAAGGCCGAGCGCGCGCAGTCGATCGGCATCATCGGCGCTGGCCCCGGCGGCCTCGCCGCCGGCGAATGGCTGCGCGCCAAGGGCTATCAGGTCTACGTCTACGACCGTTACGACCGGGTCGGCGGGCTGATGATCTACGGCATCCCGAACTTCAAGCTGGAGAAGTCGGCGGTCGAACGGCGCACCCGCCTGCT
>CAYNIS010000431.1:0-3427 GCA_964397055.1 uncultured Rhodospirillaceae bacterium
CCGCGGCTGGTTCGGCGAGGTGGTGCTGAGCGAGCAGGGGCGACGGGTCCCGGACCGCGGGTCCGACGATGCTCGAGGCGGGAGCGGCCGGCACGCCGCATCCCGCCCGGGCGTCATAGCTGGGCCGCTTAACCGCCGGGAACCGCCGCCTTGGCGAGGGCGTCCACCCGTTCGTTCTCCGCGTGGCCGTCATGGCCCTTGACCCAGACCCACTCGACCTCGTGCCGGTTGGTGACGGCGTCCAACTCCTGCCAGAGCTCGACGTTCTTCACCGGCTTCTTGTCGGAGGTCTTCCAGCCCTTCGCCTTCCAGCCCTCCAGCCAGCGGGTGATGCCGTTGCGGACATACTGGCTGTCCGTGTGCAGGCGCACCTGGCAGGGCTTGTTGAGGGCCGCCAGGCCCCGAATCGCCGCGGTCAGTTCCATGCGATTGTTGGTCGTGTCGTCGTCGCCGCCCGACAGTTCCTTTTCGTGGACCGTGCCCTCGCGATCGACATTCCGAAGCAGCGCGGCCCAACCGCCCGGCCCCGGATTGCCGCGGCAGGAGCCGTCGGTGAACAGTTCCACGACGGGCAGACCGGTCATCCCCGCCTCCACGGCATCTCTGGCATCCTTCATACAGTCGGAAATGGGCGCCCGCCCGATCAGGTCAGTCGAAATCGAGCCCGTACGCCGCTGACGATCGCACTCTGGAATGGAACAGCAGACGCCGCCAGTATTCAAGCGGGTCCTTCGGCTTGACGAACGCGCCCGGCGGATGATTGAGCCAGTCGTGCAGGCGTGTCAGCAGAAAACGCATGGCACTGCCGCGCGCCAGGAGGGGCAAGGCCCCGATCTCCTCCGCCGACAGCGGGCGTGTCGCATGGTAGCCCGCGGTCAGCGCCCGCGCCTTGGTCACGTTCAGGGCACCGTCCGCTTCGAAGCACCAGGCGTTGAGGCAGATCGCAAGGTCGTAGGCGAGCGCATCGGTGCACGCGAAGTAGAAGTCGATGATGCCGCTCAGCGCCTCTTCTTCGAAAAAGGCGTTGTCCGGGAAGAGATCGGCATGGACGACGCCTGCCGGCAGCCCGCTCGGCCAATCGCGTTCCAGGGCCTCCAGTTCCGCCTCGATCGTCCGGGCGAGGCCGGGACGCAGGCTGTCGGCCTCGGCCCGCGACGGTTCGTAGAGGCCGCGCCAGGCATCGACCGACAGGTTGTTCGCGCGGGACATGGCAAAGTCGCCGCCGGCGAGATGCAGCCGGGCCAGCCCGCGCCCGATCTCCGCACAATGCCGAGGCTCCACCCGTCGCGGCCACATCCCGCGCAGGAAGGTGACCAGGGCGGCGGGCCGGCCGTTCAGGCGGCGCAGCGTCACCCCGTCGCGGGCGGCGATCGGCTGCGGGCAGGCGAAGCCCTTGGCGGCGAGATGCTGCATCAACGCGATGAAGAACGGCAGATCCGTCGGGTCGACGCGCTTCTCGTACAGCGTGAGGATATGCGGGCCCTGATCGGTGACCACCAGGAAGTTCGAGTTCTCGACCCCCTCGGCAATGCCGTGGAAGGAAACCACGTCGCCCACATCGTAGTCGGCGAGGAAGCCCCTCAGATCAACGTCGCTGACATCCGTGTAGACGGCCATGGGCCGGGTCGCTTCCGCTGTTCTGAGAGTTGATGACGGCCGAACGGCCTCGCCCCGGCGACTCTGACCTCCGCCGGCGTGCGGTAGGGCGCCACGCGCGTCGGGTCAAGACGTAATGGCCCGGGACGCTAACCCAAATCCCCAGCACACTTCATCAGTCTGCGACGACGATTTGCGCCATCACTCAATAGGTTGCGCGTTTTCCGAACCGCCAGACTGGTTCAGTCTGGTTGGAAAACGCGCGAACGGCCAAGCCGGATTCCGAAAACCCGCGTTCGTACCGGACGTTAACCTGTGGCCGATAAGCTGACGCGATGTGAGGCGTCCGTGTATGCGGTCCGACGGTGGACTCCGGCCGGGCTGGGAGGGGATGGAATGGCGCCAAGCGCGCGCACATCAGGCGAAGACTCAGCGCTTGCCATAGGTCACGAGATCGAGGGCTATCGAATCGAAGCCGTGCTCGGCCACGGCGGGTTCGGCGTGACCTATCGTGCCCAGGATCTGGACCTCGACACGCCGATCGCGCTCAAGGAATACCTGCCGTCCCAGATCGCCACGCGCGGTCGCAGCATGCTGGTCGCCCCCCGCTCCCAGTACGATCAGGAATCCTTCAACTGGGGCCTCAAGCGCTTCCTGGAGGAGGCGCGGACCCTCGCCCGGTTCAAGCACCCGAACATCGCCCGGGTCCTGCGCCTGTTCGAGGCGAACGGCACCGCCTACATGGCGATGTCCTACGAGGGCGGGAGCTCGCTCGCCCGCCACATCAAGCGGCGCAGCCGGCGGCCGACGCAGGCCGAACTCATGTCGCTGTTCCTGCCGCTGCTCGACGGGATCGAGGCGATGCATGCCGCGGGCTTCCTGCACCGCGACATCCAGCCGTCGAACATCCTGATCCGGACCGACGGCTCCCCGGTGCTGGTCGATTTCGGCACCGCCCGGCAGTCGATAAGCGACCAGGCGCAGACCCTCAACTCCGTGCTGACCGCCGGCTATGCGCCGCTCGAGCAGTATGCCGGGGTCGGCCTGCAGGGGCCGTGGACCGACATCTACAGCCTGGCAGCGACCATGTACTGCTGCCTCATGGGTGTTGCCCCGCCGGACGCCACGGACCGCAACCTGCGCCAGCTGGAGGAAAGCACCGACGCCGTCCTTGACGAGCTCGACACGATCGAGGGCATCGACGGCCACGTCCTCGCGGCGATCGCGCACGGGCTCGAACTGTCGGTGCCGGGACGACCGCAGACGATCCCGGTGTTCCGCGAGGAACTGACCGGGGAGAAGCCGGTCGCGGACACCATCGACGAGGGCTCGAAGCGGCGCACGCCGTCGAGCCGATCGATGGCGGAGATGAAGGCCGCTGCGGCGAAGGCCGACGAGGCCACCCGCATTCGACGGCCGGCCGCGGATGCGCCCAAGAAGCGCGCCGAAACCGCCTCGCCCGCAGCGTCCCTCGCCTCGCTCATCAAGAAGCCGGAGGGGAACGATCGCGTCGTCATCGACACGCGGCCGAACAAGCCCGAGGCGCCGGCGAGCGGCCCGATCCCCCAGGGCGGCCTCGCAGCATCCGGCCCCCTCGGCCCGGTCACCTACAAGCCGGGTACCGTGGCAGACGACACCGGCACGGAGAGCCTCCTCGGCGCCGAGGAGGAAGAGGAGGACATCGCTCTCTCCCGGCCGTCGAAAGCCGAGACAGCCGCCCGGGTGTTCGACGTTGCGGCGGAAGAAGCCCCGGACCCGACGCCAAAACCGGCACCGCGCCGGCCCAGCGGCGGCAAGGGCCAGCGGAAGACATCGCGTCCGCAGCGTGCCG
>CAYNIS010000432.1:0-3423 GCA_964397055.1 uncultured Rhodospirillaceae bacterium
CTGTTCGCGCGCCTTGTCGACGGGGCGCGGGCGGCGCTGGCCCGCCTGCCGCCGGACGCCCGGCTGGGGGTGGCGCCCCACTCCCTGCGCGCCGCCACGCCCGAGCAGATCGGTGCCGTCCGCGCCGCCTGGCCCGACGCGCCGCTGCACATCCACGCCGCCGAGCAGCCGCGCGAGGTGGCCGAGGTCGAGGCCGCGCATGGCCGGCGCCCCGTCGACCTGCTGCTCGATCTGGGCGCGGGCGCGGGCTGGACGCTGATCCACGCCACCCACCTGACGCGGGAGGAGAGCGAGGGGCTGGCCTGGTCGGGTGCGGTGCCGCCGTAACTCTGCCGGCTCGCGAGGGAGGCGTCGACCGTCAGAACGTCGAACACCGCAGGCGTGATGCGCGGTTCGACGAGTTGCATGTCGGCGAGGGCGAGGTCTTCGAGGCCGACCCCCTTCTGCTCCGCCAGGCGCACGATGCGGCCGGTGACGTGGTGGGCCTCGCGGAACGGCATGTCGAGCACCCGCACCAGCCAGTCCGCGAGGTCGGTCGCGGTCGGGAAGCCGAGGCTGGCGGCGTTCCGCAAGGCCGGCGGATTGGCGGTCATGTCCCGCACCATGCCGGCCAGCGCCGCGAGCGACAGGGCCAGGGTGTCGTCGGCGTCGAACACCGCCTCCTTGTCCTCCTGCATGTCCTTGGCATAAGCGAGCGGCAGCGCCTTCAACACCGACAGCAGGTGGACGAGATGGCCGACGACCCGGCCGGACTTCGCCCGCACCAGTTCGGCGGCATCCGGGTTGCGCTTCTGCGGCATGATCGAAGAACCGGTGGTGAAGGCGTCGGACAGGCGCACGAAGCGGAACTGGTCCGAGCACCACAGGACGAGTTCCTCCGCGAGGCGCGAGAGGTGCGTCGCCAGGATCGACCCGGCCGCCAGGTATTCGAGCGCGAAGTCACGGGCGGAGACGGCGTCAAGGGAGTTCTCGGTCGGCTGGTCGAAGCCGAGGGCCGCGGCGGTACGGTGCCGGTCGATCGGAAACGCGGTGCCGGCAAGGGCCGCCGAGCCGAGCGGCGACTCGTTGAGCCGGCGGCGGGCATCCGCGAACCGGCCGCGGTCGCGCGCGATCATTTCGACGTAGGCCATCAGATGGTGGCCGAGGGTGACCGGCTGGGCCGACTGCAGATGGGTGAAGCCCGGCATCACCGTCCCTGCATGCGCCTCCGCCTGGTCGAGGAGGGCCGCCTCCAGGTCGTCGATGTCGGCGAGCCGCCGGTCGATCGCGTCCCGCACCCAGAGCCGGAAATCGGTCGCCACCTGGTCGTTGCGGGAGCGGGCGGTGTGCAGGCGCCCGGCCGCCGGGCCGATCAGTTCGGAAAGGCGGGCTTCGATGTTGAGATGGATATCCTCATGCTCGACCTTGAACGGGAAGGTGCCGGCGACGATCTCCGCCTCGATCTCATCGAGCCCGCGCGCAATCGCCGCCGCATCGTCGGGCTTGATCAGGCCGACCGCCGCCAGCATCTCCGCATGGGCGCGGCTGCCCGCCAGATCCTGGCGCCACAAACGCTGGTCGAAACCGATCGACGCGTTGATGCGAACCAGGATGTCGGAGGTCGAGCCGTCGAAGCGGCCGCCCCACAGGGCATTGGCGTCGTTCTTGCCGTGCGGGCCGGCAGCGCCCGCGGTGGCACCGCCGGATGAAGGCTGGGAAGGATCGGACATGAGGATGATCGGGACCTGGGGTGTCGGAATTGCCGGCGTGACGATCGCGGCGGCGGCCTTATGGGCCAGCCTGGCGGGGACGCCGGTCAGGGCGGAAGCGCCCCCGATCGAGGGGCTTATCCAGGAATTTACCCTGACCGAGGGCCGCCCGGAAGTGGCCGCCCTGGCACTCACGCGGGCGGACGGCACGACCCTCAGCCTCGACGACCTCGAAGGGCGCGTCGTCCTGCTGAACTTCTGGGCGACCTGGTGTGCGCCCTGCGTCGTGGAAATGCCGGCGCTCGACCGGCTGGAAGCCGCCCTCGGCTCCGACGACTTCGTGGTGATCACGGCGTCCCTGGACCGGCAGGGTCATTCCCTGATCGTCCCGTTCTTCGAGGAGCACGAGCTGACCGCGCTCGAGCCGCTGCATCTGGAAAGCCCGACGGCGATGAAGGATTTCGGCCTGCGCGGGCTGCCGGTCACCATCCTGATCGACCGCGAGGGCCAGGAGATCGGCCGTCTGATGGGCGACGCCAAGTGGGACAGCTTCCACGCCAAGGAACTGATGCGCTGGGCGATCGCCGAGACTGAGAGCGGCTGAGTTGGAGTGTCCGTCTTGATCAAGACGGACACTCCAACTGGTGAATCGACGCGCAAATCGTCGTCGCGGACTGGTTCAGTCCGCTCAGGCTTCGCGCCAGCGGGCCATCTGCGGTTCGCGGATTTTCAGCGACCACTTGTACTGGGTCGGCGCCATGTCGAAACCCGGGTCGGCGCCGAGGTCCCAGGCGGCATGGCGCGCCCAGGCCGGATCGACCAGCGCTTCCCGGCCGATCGCGATGAGGTCGGCGGTGCCGTCCGCGATGGCGTCGTTGGCATCAGCGCCGGTGATGATCATGCCGACCCCCATGGTGGCGATGCCCGCCTCCTCCCGGATGCGCCTGGCATAGGGGAGTTGCCAACCGCGATCGCGCTTGAGGCGCGAGCCGGAAACGGAGCCGCCGATGCCGCCGGAGGAGCAGTCGATGACGTCGACGCCCAGTTCCTTGACCTGACGCGCCAGCACCACGCTGTCGTCGACCGTCCAACCGCCCTCGACATGGTCGGTCGCGGAGATCCGCATGAACAACGGCTTGTCGGCCGGCCAGACGGCGCGCACGCGGGCCACGGTTTCGAGGGCGAAGCGCATGCGCCCGTCGAGATCGCCGCCATAGCCGTCGTTGCGCAGGTTGGCGATCGGCGACAGGAAGCTGTTGATCAGGTAGCCGTGAGCCCCGTGCACCTCCAGAACCTCGAACCCGGCGGCGAGTGCCAGGCGGGCGCTTTCGACGAAGGCCGCCTGCACGGTCTCGATATCGTCCTTCGACATGGCGCGCGGAACCGCCCACCCGTCGCCGACGGGCACGGCCGACGGGGCGATCGTCTCCCACGGGTCCTCCCCGCGCAGGCGCTTGTCGTCCGCTCCCAACGACATGTTGCCGTCCCACGGGCGGGAGGCGGAGGCCTTGCGCCCGGCATGGGCGATCTGGATCGCCGGCACGGCCCCCTGGCTTTTCAGGAACGCCACGATCGGCGCCAGCGCGTCCGCCTGCGCCTGGTTCCAAAGGCCAACGCAGCCATGGGTGATGCGCCCGCGTGCCTCCACCCCGCTCGCCTCGACGAAGACGAGGCCGGCCCCGCCGGTCGCGAAGGCGCCGAGATGGACCATGTGCCAGGGCTGCACGACCCCGTC
>CAYNIS010000433.1:0-3386 GCA_964397055.1 uncultured Rhodospirillaceae bacterium
GGTCAAAACCGCCTTAAAACTCCGGAACAGACGCTTTCTTCAAAGTGTCCGATCGGCCTGGTGCGTCTTTCGGGAAGCCGGATCGCTGCCCGCTCGGCCTTGACCCGCGGTTCGCGCGGCTGGCACAGTCCTGCCACAATTCAAGCTGGGCCCGTCCGAGGACGGGCGAAGTCCTTGATGTGGTTGGGTCTCCAGGGGTTTGCGGGGCATGACGAAGTCGGAACTGATCCAGCGATTGGCCGAACGCTACCCGCATCTTTCCCAGCGTGACGTCGAACGCATCGTCTCGACCGTGTTCGACGAGATATCGGCGGCCCTGGCCCGTGGCGATCGGGTCGAACTGCGCGGCTTCGGCGCGTTCTCGGTCAAGCGCCGCGACGCCCGGGTCGGTCGCAACCCCCGCACCGGCGAAGCCGTGCAGGTCGACGAGAAGGCGGTCCCGTTCTTCAAGACCGGCAAGCAACTGCGCGAGCGCCTGAACACCGAATAGCCAAGCGGGACGGCCATTGGCCCTGGGATGTCGCATGGATCCTCTTGAGCCGGGCGGGCGCCCGGCGCAAGGTGCGCGCCGGGCATCGCTAGGGGTGCCCGGGAATGTGCCCAGCTGAGCGGAATACCGGCCGATGAACTTCCTGTGGACGATCGTCTCCTTGGTGATCACCGTCATCGTGGTGCTGTTCGCCGTCAACAATCGGGAGGTGGTCCAGATCGAGCTGTTCCCGCTGCCGCTCGTTCTTTTCGCACCGGCCTACATCCTGGTGCTCGGCTCCGTCGTGCTCGGCTTCCTGGTCGGCTGCCTTGCCATGTGGAATGCCGGCCGTCGCTATCGGGTGGAGGCGCGTGCCGCGCGCCGGCGCGCCGACCAGGCGGAACGCGATCGCCAGCAGGTGCAGTCGGTATCCGCCGCCTACAGCCGGCAGGGTCACGCCCCCAACAGCGACACCGTCGCCCGCGGCGAGATCCCCCATCCCGCGGCACATCCGCTGCCGAAGGCGATGGCGCTCACGCTGAAGTCCTGACGCCGCAGCGATCCCGGGGCGGGCACATGCGCCTGTTCGACGCCGATGCGGTTGCCGCGGCCCTGCCCTACCGGGCGCTGGTCGAAGCCCTGCGGGCCGGCTTCCGTGCCGATGTCACCGCACCCCTGCGCCACCATCACACGATCCCCGCCGCCGCCGGGGAGAGCGATGCCACCCTGCTCCTGATGCCGGCCTGGCAGGCGGGATCGGCAATCGGCGTCAAGATCGTCTCGGTCTTCCCGGACAACGCCGCCAAGGGCGTGGCGAGCATCAACGGCGCCTATCTCCTGATCGACGGGGCGACCGGACTGCCCCGGGCGATCCTCGACGGGGCGATGCTGACCGCCCGCCGGACGGCTTGCGCTTCCGCGCTTGCGGCGGATTATCTGGCGCGGGCCGACGCCAGCCATCTGGTCATGATCGGTACCGGCACGCTCGCCCCCAACCTGATCGCCGCCCATGCCGCCGTCCGGCCGATCCGCCGGGTGTCGATCTGGGGCCGGGACCCGGCGAAGGCCGCCGCCCTCGCCGACCGTCTCGCCGGCAGCCCGTTCGAGGTCGCCGCGGTCGCGGACCGGGCTGCGGCCATCGCGGAGGCCGACATCGTCTCGGCGGCGACGCTTTCCAGCGATCCCCTGGTCGAAGGGGCGTGGCTTCCGCCCGGCTGCCACGTGGATCTCGTCGGCGGCTTCACCCCGGCAATGCGCGAGGGCGACGACGAGGCGATCCGCCGGGCGACGGTTTTCGTCGACACGCGCGAAGGCGCCACGGCGGAGGCCGGCGACATCGTCCAGCCGATCAATCGCGGTGTCCTGTCCGAAGACGGCATCGCCGCAGACCTTTTCGATTTGACGCGGGCGGTCCATGCTGGGCGCACCCATGATCGGGAGATTACGCTGTTCAAGTCGGTGGGCACGGCGCTGGAGGACCTCACCGCCGCCCGCCTCACGATCGAGGGCCCCGCGGACGCCTGACCGCCGGGGCCGCGTCGGGCGGCATCTCCCCCCCGCGAGAGGCACAACCGGAGCAAACCCCCATGCGCAATTCCACAGCCCGTTCCGCCGCCCTCTATGAACGCGCCAAGGAGGTCATGCCCGGCGGCAACACCCGCACCACGGTGTTCTTCAAGCCGCATCCGATCTACGCCGCGCGCGGATCCGGCTGCATGGTCGTCGATGTCGACGGGCAGGAGATCGTCGACTTCACCAACAACTTCTTTTCCCTGATCCACGGCCATGCCTTCCAGCCGGTGATCGAGGCGGTGACCCATCAGGTCACCCTCGGCACCTGCTTCGGCCTGCCGACCGAATCGGAAGTGGCGCTGGCCGAGCACCTCTCCACGCGTTCGCCGCTGTTCGAGCATTTCCGCTACTCCAACACCGGAACCGAAGCGGTGATGTCGGCGATCAAGGTCGCGCGCGCGCTGACCGGCCGGGCCAAGGTCGCGAAGTGCGAGGGGGCGTACCACGGTGCCTACGACCATATCGAGGTTTCGCTGGACCCGAGCCCCGAGAACTGGGGATCTTCCGAAACCCCCGCACCGATCGCCTATGCGAAGGGCACGCCGGAAGCGGTCATGACCGATACGGTGGTGCTGCCGTTCAACGACATCGAGACGTCCGTCCGGCTGATCGACCAGCATGCCGACACGCTGGCCTGCGTGGTGATGGACGCGATGCCGTCGCGCGCCGGCCTGATCCAGGGCACCGAGGCCTACATGCAGGCGATCCGGGCGGCGACCAAGCGCCACGGCATCATCCTGATCCTGGACGAGATCGTGAGCTTCCGCCTGGCGCCCGGCGGCGCCCACCGCCGCTGGGGGATCGAGCCGGACCTGATCACGCTCGGCAAGATCATCGGCGGCGGCTTCCCGATCGGTGCGGTTGCCGGCCCGCGCGACATGATGTCGGTGTTCGACCCCCGGCCCGGTAAGCCGGCGGTGCCCCACGGCGGCACCTTCTCCGCCAACCCGATGACCATGGTCGCCGGCCTCGTCGCCATGCAGCACATGACCGACGACATGTACGACCACCTGGAGAGGCTGGGTGAACGGGCGCGGGCGGGCATCGCCGAGGCGTTCCAGGTGGCCGGGGTGCCGGGGCAGGTGACCGGGGCGGGCTCCTTGTTCCGCATCCACCTGACCGACCAGCCGATCACCGGCTACCGGTCCTCGGTCCATGACGACGCGACCAAGGATCGGATGGCCGTGCTCCACCGCTACCTGCTCGACCATGGCATCCTGTTCACGCCGACCGGGTCGGGGGCACTGTCGACGCCGATGACCGAAGCCCATATCGACCGCATGTGCGAGACGTTGCTGGACGGCCTGCGCAGTCTCGGGCCCGCGGCCCAGGCGGCCGAGTAGCC
>CAYNIS010000434.1:0-1160 GCA_964397055.1 uncultured Rhodospirillaceae bacterium
GGGGGGAAGCGTCGATCACCCGCCCGTCCGGCCCGGTCATCTGGTGCCATGCGGCGAGCGTGGTGGAGTCCCTCTCGGTGCTGCCGCTGATCGACCGCCTGGTGGCCCGCGATCCGGCGCTGACGGTCCTGGTCACCACCGGCACCGTGACGTCCGCCCGGCTGCTCGCCGACCGCCTGCCGGACCGTGCCTGCCATCAGTTCGTCCCGGTCGACCGCCCGGACTGGGTTGAGCGCTTCTTCGACCACTGGCGCCCGGATGCCGCCCTGTGGGTCGAGTCCGAGTTCTGGCCGAACCTCCTGACATCGCTGCGCCGCCGCCGCATCCCGGCGGCCCTGATCAACGCCCGCCTGTCGGAACGGTCGTTCCGGCGCTGGCACCTGGCGCGCGGCGCCATCGCCCATCTCCTGGCCAGCTTCGACGTCATCCTGGCGCAGACCCTGGATGAGGCGGAACGCCTGACCCGGCTCGGCGCCCAGGGAGCCCGGGCGACCGGGAACCTGAAATACGCCGGCCCGCCGCTGCCCGCGGACCCGCAGGCAGAGGCGGTGCTGCGGGGTGCGATCGGCACGCGCCCGGTCTGGCTGCTCGCGTCCTCCCACCCCGGGGAGGAAGCTGTGGCGGCGGACATCCACGCCCGGCTGCGGGACCGCCATCCCGACCTTCTGACCGTCGTCGCGCCGCGCCATCCGGATCGCGGGACGGATATCGCGGCCGACCTTGCCGGGCGCGGCTTGAGCCTCTCCCGCCGCAGCGAGGGCCGTCTCCCGGACCCACGCGACGACATCTACCTCGCCGACACCCTGGGCGACCTGGGGGTTCTCTACCGGGTGGTGCCGGTCACGCTGATCGGCGGCTCCATGGCCGGCCATGGCGGGCACAACCCGATCGAACCGGCCCGGCTCGGCTCCGCGATCGTCCATGGCCCGCACATGCACAACTTCGCCGCCATTGCCGGCGATCTCGACCGCCGGCAGGCAGCGATAGCGCTCGCCGATGCCCGGCCGGCGACCGCCGCGGAGGCCCTGGGACGCCTGATCGCCGACCCCGCCGAACGCGCCCGCCTGGCTGAAGCCGCGGCGGCGATGACGGCGGAGAAGGCGGGCATCCTCGATGCCGTTCTGGATCGGCTGGCCCCGCTATTCGACCGGGCCGGCCTT
>CAYNIS010000434.1:1170-3381 GCA_964397055.1 uncultured Rhodospirillaceae bacterium
CTGGGCGTCGATGCCGGAGGAGGCCCAGCCCGCTCACGACCCCGCGCGATGGTGCCGTTGATGCCGACGCCGCCAGCCTTCTGGTTCCGCCCCCCGGGCCCGGCCGCCTGGGTGCTTGAACCCGCCGCCCGGCTCTATGCCTGGGCGACGCGCGCCCGGCTGGCGAACCATGTGCCGTGGCGCGCGGCGGTCCCCGTCGTCTCCGTCGGCAATCTGGTCGCCGGCGGGGCCGGCAAGACGCCGGTCGCCCTGGCGCTGGCGGCAAGCCTCCGGGCGCTCGGGCGGCACCCGGTGTTCCTCACCCGCGGCTATGGCGGCCGGACCCGCGGGCCGGTCATGGTCGACGCCAACCGGCACGACGCGGCAGAGGTCGGCGACGAACCGCTGCTGCTGGCCGCTGCCGCGCCGACCGTCGTCGCCCGCGACCGGGCGAAGGGGATCGGCCTGATCGAAGCGGCACGGGCGGGCGATGTCGTGATCCTCGACGACGCGCACCAGAACCCGGCCCTCGTCAAGGACCTCAGCCTCGTCGTCATCGACCGGCGCCAGGGCTTCGGCAATGGCCGGGTGATCCCCGCCGGCCCCTTGCGGGAGCCGGTGGTCGACGGGCTCGCCCGCGCCGACGGGGTGGTCATGCTGACCGTCGCCGGCGAGGCCCCAGCGGATGATCCCCCCCTGGTCCTGCCGGATGCCGTCGACCGCCTGGATGCCGTCCTGGTGCCGGTCGGCGGCGAGGGGCTGGCCGGCCGCCGGGTGCTCGGTTTCGCCGGGATCGGCCGCCCGCAGAAGTTCGCGGCGACGCTGGCGACGCTGGGCGCCGATGTCGTCGGTGTCGTGCCGTTCGCCGATCATCACCGCTACCGGCGCCGGGAACTCGACCGGTTGCGCCAGGCCGCCGCCGAGGCCGACGCCCTCCTCGTCACCACGGCAAAGGACCGCGTGCGCCTGCCCGCCGACATCCGGGACGCGGTGACCGTGGTCGACGTCGCCGTCCGTTTCGCCGACCCGGCGGCGCTCGACCGCCGCCTGCGCAGCCTCCTGGAGCGGGAACCGTGACCCTCAAGAACGCGGCCGAGGCGGCGCTGGTCCGCGCCCTTTTCGCCGTCTCCGGCGCGCTGTCCGTCGACCGCGCGTCGGCGGCCGGGGCGGCGCTGGCGCGCAGGCTCGGGCCGCTGACCCGGCTCGACCGGATCGCCCGCGCCAACATGGCGCTGGCCTTGCCGGACCTGGGCGGAGCGGAGACCGACCGGGCGGTCGCCGGCATGTGGGACAACCTGGGCCGAACGGTCGCCGAATACGCCCATCTGCCGACCCTGTGGGAGCGCCGCGACACGCATATCGAGATCGTCGGCGAGGACCTGTTGCGTTCGGTCGCGGGCTGGGAACGCCCCGCGTTCGTCTTTTCCGCCCACATTGCCAACTGGGAGGTGATGCCGATCGTCGGCCGGCGCCTCGGCATGGGGCTGACCTTCGTCTATCGCGCGCCCAACAACGACCAGGTCGCGACCCTGCTCGACCGGGCGCGGCGGCGGGCGAGCCTCGCCCCGCCGGAAGCGATGGTGCCGAAGGGCCCGGCCGGCGCCCGCGATCTCCTGAAGGCGCTGAAGGGGGGCGGGTCGATCGGCATGCTGGTCGACCAGAAGCTGAACGACGGCATCGCCGTACCGTTCTTCGGGCAGCCGGCGATGACCGCCCCGGCGATCGCCGAGCTTGCCCTGCGCAGCCAGGGCATCCTGCTGCCGGTCCGCTGCGAGCGGCTCGACGGGCCGCGCTTCCGCGTCACGGCGGAGGAACCCTGGGAGATCGCCCGAACCGGCGACAAGGCCGCGGACATCCTGGCGGCGATGACCCGCGTCAACGCCATCGTCGAGCGCTGGGTCGCCGACCGCCCGGACCAGTGGCTGTGGGTTCACCGGCGCTGGCCGCAGTCAAAGGGCGAAACCCTGCCGGCCCGGGCGCTGGCCAGGTAGCACGTCGGATGATGGCCCAAGGCATGGCGTAAACCGGAGGACCCGCGTCCTGCCCATGGTCCCTTCCAGGCTGAACTCGCCGTTCAGGCCCCCGACCGGATTTTACGATACTGCGCCTGCACGTCGCGCCAGAACCCGACCTTGACGGCCGAAGCTTGCTCGAAGAAGTCCGGCAGGTCTTCGCCGTCTAGGCCGTGTGGACGAATTGAACCAAGATGAAACCGATGGCGAGCGCGGTGAG
>CAYNIS010000435.1:0-3378 GCA_964397055.1 uncultured Rhodospirillaceae bacterium
CCGGCGAGGATCGGCCAGTCGAAAGGGATGCCGTTGCCGCCCGGCAAGGCAGCGACGTTCTTCGGCGGCTTGGCATCGAACAACAGCCGGTCCGCCACCTCCTCATAGGCGTGCGCGGCGTCGACATCCGCAGGCTCGGCAACCCGGATCGCCTTCATCACCGGCATCGTGAAGGTGTCGCGGACCTCCCGCACCCGCGCCGGCATCTCGTCGCCGTGCAGCTGGATCATGTCGAGGGGGACGGATGCCACGACCTCGTCGATCTCCTCGTCGCTCGGCTCGACGAACAGGCCGACCGCGCGCACCGTCGTCGGCAAGAGCCGCACCAGTTCCGCCGCCAGCGTCGGGCTCACCGCCCGCGGCGACGGCGGATGGAAGACGAAGCCGACATAGCGCGCCCCGCCCTCGACCGCGGCCTTCACCCCGTCCGGTGCGTTCAATCCGCAGATCTTGACCTCAACCATCTCTTCTCGACCCCGAAACGTGCATCAGCCGCCGGCGATTTCATTCGCGATCCCGGCCGCCGCCGCCGCCGGGTCCGCTGCTGCCGTAATCGGCCGCCCGATAACCAGATAGGTCGCCCCGGCCTCGATTGCCGCCCGCGGGGTGGCGACCCGCTTCTGGTCGCCGGTTTCCGCGCCGGCCGGCCGAATGCCCGGGATCATCAGCACCGCGTCCGGGCCGAGGTTCCGGCGCAGGCGGGCGACATCGCCGGGGGAGGCGACGAGGCCGTCCGCCCCGGCGCCGACCGCGACCTTGCCCAGGCGCACCACCTGATCGGCGACCGGGCCTGCCTGGCCGACGGCCGTGAGGTCATCGTCGTCGAAGCTGGTCAGGACCGTCACCGCCAGCAACTGGGGGCGGGCATCGCCGGCATCTTTCGAGGCACCGGCCGCCGCCGCGATCATGCCGGCCCCGCCGGAGGCATGCAGCGTCAGGAACCGCGGCCGGAGGGCGAGTGCCGAGCGCACGGCACCGGCCACGGTGTTCGGGATGTCATGGAACTTGAGGTCCAGGAACAGGCCGAGCCCCAGGTCGGCCGCGATCGCGGCCAGGCGGCCGGTCTCCTTCGGGCCGTGGGCGACGAAGAATTCGAGCCCGAGCTTGACGCCGGCGACCCGGCCGCCCACCGCCTTGACCAGCGCTTCCGCGCGGGTCGGATCGGGCGTGTCGATGGCGACATAGACCGGTGCCGTGCTCATGGTTGCCCCTCCCGCTCAGCCGGATCGATGCCCACGTCAGCCTGGACGCGATCAGCCCCCCAGCCTGTTGGAGATCCCCGATGGATGCCGAAACCCCGACCGCCGGCTTCGCCCTGCCCCGCCTCGGCGCGCCCGCCCCCGACTTCGAGGCCGAAACCACGCACGGGGTCCTGCGGCTGTCCGACTTCCTGGGCAGCTGGGTGGTGCTGTTCTCCCACCCGGCGGACTTCACGCCGGTCTGCACCACCGAATTCGTCGCGTTCGCCGAGATCGCCCCGAAGTTGAAGGAGCGCAACGTCGAACTGATCGGCCTGTCGATCGACAGCATCTACGCGCATATCGCCTGGATCCAGAACATCAAGCAGCATTTCGGGATCGACATCCCGTTCCCGGTGATCGCCGACCTCGACCGGCGGGTGGCGACCCGATACGGCATGATCATGCCGGACGAGAGCACCACGGAATCGAGCCGCTGCGTCTTCGTCATCGACGACCGCGGCATCATCCGTTCGATGATCTATTACCCGCTCACGACCGGCCGCAATATGGACGAGATCCTGCGTGTCATCGACGCGTTGCAGACCACCGACGCGCACAAGGTCGCGACGCCGGCCAACTGGCGGCTCGGTGACAAGGTGATCCTGCCCGCGCCGAAGACGATCGAGGACGCGGATGCGCGATCCCAGGGCCAGGACCTGGAAGTGACCGACTGGTACTATTCCAAGAAGAAGCTGTGACAACAGACGGCGGGAGGAAGCCGACGATGACCTTCGACGAACTGCTCGATGCCTTTACTGCCAGGGTCGAGGCCAAGGCGTTCGAGAGCTTCGCCGAACTCTTCACGGAGGACGGCGTCTACGACGACACCTTCTATGGCGAGTTCCACGGGCGGCCGAAGATCGCGGAGTTGATGCGCGACTGGTTCCACAAGACCGCGCACACGTTCCGCTGGGACATGAGGGAACGGGTGGCGACCGATACCCTGGGCATGGCGCGCTACGTCTTCAGCTACGAAACCGTCCTGGAGGAGGCGAAGGGCGAGCGCGTGATGTTCGAGGGGGTGGCGATCATGCAGCTCAGGGACGGCCTGATCGCCCACTACAAGGAAGTGGCGCACACCGGCCCGGCCTTTGCCCAGCTCAACTTCGCGCCGGAGCGGACGGTCAAGCTGATGAGCCGATTCGCGAGCGAACTGCGCGATCGGGAGGAGTCCCGGCGCCACATCGTGGCCTGAGGCCGGGCGTCAGAGCTCTGCCTTCAGCGGCCGGGCGAGCAGGTCGCCGATGACCGTGTCGATCCGGGCTCCGTCGCGGACGATGCGCGCGACCGCGGCGGCGATCGGCATCTCCACGCCATGGCGGGCCGCGCGGGCGACCACCGCCGGGGCCGTCGCCACCCCCTCCGTCACGCCGGCGCGCCCGGCGAGCACCCGGTCCGCCGATTCGCCCCGGCCGAGTGCCACCCCGAAGGAGAAGTTGCGCGACTGCATGGCGTTGCAGGTCAGCGTCAGGTCCCCCAGCCCGGCGAGCCCGCGCAGGGTCTCGGGCCGGCCGCCCAGGGCGTCGACCAGTCGCGCGATTTCGGCGAGGCCCCGGGTCATCAGGGCCGCGCGGGCGTTGTCGCCCAGCCCGCGTCCCTCGACGATGCCGCAGGCGATCGCGATCACGTTCTTGACCGCGCCCGAAACCTCGACGCCCACCGGATCGTCGGAGAGGTAGGGACGGAAGCCCCGGTCGCCGAGGGCGGCGACGAAGGCCTCCCCGACGGCGCGATCGTCGGCGGCGACGGTGACCGCCGTCGGCAGGCCGCGCGCGACCTCCGCCGCGAAGGTCGGCCCGGAGACGACCGCCTGCGGCCAGCCGGGCAGGGTGTCGGCCGCGACCTCCGTCATCAGGCGCCCGGTCGAAAGCTCGATGCCCTTGGCACAGATCGCGACCGGCCGGGGCGGCTGGTCGGCGAGGCGGGCGAGCACACCGCCAAGATGCTGGGCCGGAACCACGGCGAGCAGCGCGTCCGCCCCGGCGAGGCGGGCGGGATCGGCGGTCGCATCGATGCCGTCCGGCAGGTCGATGGCGTCGAGGTAGCGGGGGTTGCGGCCGGTCTCGTTGATGGCGGCGGCCAGCCCCGCCTCCCGCGCCAACAGGGTGACCCGACGGCCGGCCCGCGCGGCGACGGC
>CAYNIS010000436.1:0-3359 GCA_964397055.1 uncultured Rhodospirillaceae bacterium
CGGTGAAGATGATGCCGGTGAAGATGATGACGCCGAGGACGATGACGACCTGCCGCCAGGCGGCCGGGTCATCGCGGCCCGGGCGGAGCCCGACCCCACCCTGACCGAGCCGGTCGGCGCGGACGGTGCCGGGTCTGATGCGGCCGAACCTGATGCCGAACCTGATTCAGGCGGGACGGAAGACGCCATCGCGGCGGGCGACGCGGATGCGGCGCCGGATGCCGAGGCGGCCGAAGCGCCGGCGGAGGCAGATGCGCTGGCGGAGGCCGAGGTGGAAGCGGCCGAGCCGCTGTCCGCCGTTGAGGCCGAGGCGGAAGCCTTCGACCTTCGCGCGGAAGACGCCGCTGACGTGGCGATCGACGAAGGTGACGGTTCCGACGCCGAGGACGGCGACGGCTCTGACACCGACGTCGGCGCCCGGGGGGATGGCGACCGGGGCGATGGCGACCGGGGCGATGGCGACCGGGGCGATGGCGCCCGGGGGTATGGCGACCGGGGCGATCGCGACCACGAAGAAGAATCCGACCGGCGCGGACGCCGGAGGACGCGTTCCCGAAGCCGTCGGGACGGCGATCAGGATGACGACGGCGATGGCGGACAGGACGGCAACGGGCCCGATGGCGACATCGAAACCCTGGACGACGACGAGGCGGAGGAGACCCGCGAGCGCCGTCGCGTCTCGCCGCACCATCGCTACAAGATCCAGGAGGTCATCAAGCGCCGCCAGATCCTCCTCGTCCAGGTGACGAAGGAGGAGCGCGGCAACAAGGGGGCGGCGCTCACCACCTATCTGTCTCTGCCCGGTCGGTATTGCGTGTTCATGCCGAACACGCCGCGTGGTGGCGGGGTCAGCCGCAAGATCGCCAACCCGGCCGACCGCAAGCGGATGAAGGAGTTGCTGAGCGACCTCGAGGTTCCGGAGGGCGGCTCGGTCATCCTGCGCACCGCCGGGGTCGAGCGCTCGAAGACCGAAATCAAGCGTGACCTGGACTACCTGCTTCGCCTCTGGGACCAGATCCGCGAGCTGACCTTCAACTCGGTCGCCCCCGCGCTGGTCTATGAGGAGGGCAGCCTGGTCAAGCGGGCGATCCGCGACCTCTACGCGCGGGACATCGACGAGATCGAGGTGGCGGGCGACGACGGCTATCGGGTCGCCAAGGACTTCATGCGCATGCTCATGCCGAGCCATGCCAAGCGCGTGCAGCCCTATCGCGATCCGGCGATCCCGCTGTTCTTCCGCTATCAGGTCGAAACCCAGCTCGACGCCATCCACAATCCGACGGTTCAGCTCAGATCCGGCGGCTACATCGTGATCGGCCAGACCGAGGCGCTGGTCGCGATCGACGTCAATTCCGGCCGCTCGACCCGGGAGCGGCATATCGAGGAGACGGCACTCAAGACCAACCTCGAAGCCGCGGAGGAAGTCGCGCGCCAGTTGCGCCTGCGCGACATGGGCGGGCTGATCGTCATCGACTTCATCGACATGGACGACCACCGCCACAACCAGGCGGTTGAGCGTCGCCTGAAGGAGGCGCTGAAGCCGGACCGGGCGCGCATCCAGGTCGGGCGGATCTCCGGCTTCGGCCTCCTTGAGATGTCGCGCCAGCGGCTGCGGCCGAGCCTGCTCGAGACCAACTACGTGACCTGCCCGCACTGTTCGGGCACGGGCATCGTGCGGTCGACCGACAGTGCCGCGCTGTCGGTCCTGCGCGCCATCGAGGAAGAGGGCATCCGCGCCCGTTCGGCGGAGATCACGGTCCACGTCGCGACCTCGATCGCGCTCTACATCCTGAACAACAAGCGCGACACCCTCGGCGATATCGAGACGCGCTACGGCTTCCGTGTCCATCTCCATGCCGACGACACCTGCATCCCGCCGGACTTCAGGCTTGAGCGGCTGCGTGCCCGCGGTCCCGACGATGCCCTGCCGCCGGCCCTGGCGCCGGTCGACCGGGGGACCAGCCTGACCCCGGACGACGAGGCGGAAGCGGCGGCCGATGCGGCGGCCGAGGCCGAGGCCGCGGCCCTTGAGGAGGGGGCCGAGCCTGGCCGGGCCGATGAAGAGAGTGACGGCGACCGCCGCCGGAAGAAGCGCCGCCGCCGCCGCCGTCGGCGCGGTGAAGAGGGCTATGCGCGCGGCGAGGGGGACGAGGCCGGCGATAGCGATCGCGACGACGACGACGATGACGACGACGCGGCCGAGGACGAGGCTCGCGACGACGACCGCGAGGGTCCCGACGATGAGGCCGGCGGCGGCGACCGCCGACGCCGGCGCGGGCGTCGGGGCGGCCGCCGGCGCGGACGCGGCGATGGCGAGGGTGCTGACGGCGCGCGTGATGACGAGACGGTCGAGGATCGCGGGCCGGAGGATCGCGGGCCGGAGGATCGCGGGCCGGAGGATCGTGTGCCGGTGGATCGTGTGCCGGTGGATCGCGTGCCGGTGGATCGCGGGGGCGAAGGCCCTGATGGCGATCAGCCGGCCAATGACGACGCCGGGATCCCGGAGGCGGAGGCCCCGCCGATCGGCATTGCAGCCGCGGCCGACAGCCGGCAGGGGCTGGAGGCGGTCGGCGTGGTGTTCGACGACGGCGACAACGTGCCGACCGGCCTGCCGGAAGTCGCCGGCGCCGATGAGGATGCCTGGCCGCGGGACACCAGTGACCACCTGCCGCCCTGGGAGATGCCGGGCGGACAAGCGGCATCGCTGGCGCCGACAGTTGGCGACCAGGGCCCTTCCGAGGCAGACTTGGTCGAACCGGCAGCGGCCGAGGTCGCCGGTGGCCAGCCGAACGCGATCGCCGAGGCTGCCCCCGAGCCCGAGTCCGAGTCCGAGCCCAAGTCGTTCGAGGTGGTGAACGAGGCCCCCCAGGAGAAGAAGCGCGGCTGGTGGGGCCGCCTGCTGGGGTCCTGATCCTTGCCGGGCCTTAGCGACGAACGGGCCGCCTTCGTCAAGGGACGGATCGGCGGCGGCCCCTGGGACCACCTGACCAGCATCGACATCGTCGATGTCGCGGCCGGCTATGCGGTGGTCCGCCTTTCCGTCGACGAGAAGCACATGAACAGCGGCGGGGTCATGCATGGCGGCATGACCGCCTCGCTGGTCGACACCGCGGCGACGGCGGCCGCCTGGGCGGATGACGGCCTGCCGGACGGGGTCCGGGGCGGTACCGCGGCGCTGACCGTGACCTACCTCGCCCCGGTGACCGGCGGCATGCTGGAGGCTGTCGGCACCGTCGTCCGACGCGGCAAGCGCCTTGACCGACGAGAGCCGCCGATCCAGTTCGCTCAGGTTTTCGCCATGCTCGCCAACATTGAGCGTCACCGCGCTGGCGTCGACGCCGTGCTCCTGGCAGACCTCC
>CAYNIS010000437.1:0-3349 GCA_964397055.1 uncultured Rhodospirillaceae bacterium
GTCGAGGCCGCGGCGACGCGCCAGGATCTGATCCTGCCGGAGGGACTGCTGGCGGCGGCAGGGCAGCCGGGCGCCGCGCGCGCGCCGGACGCCGATGCCCAGGACGCCGATACCAAGGGCCTGGCGGCTGCGGCGACTGCCAAGCCGGAAGCGCCCAAGGCGCCAGGGGCCGACATTTCCAAGCCTGAAGCGGCAGCGACCCCGGCAGCGACCCCGGCAGCGCGACCGGAACCGCGGACCGGCGATGCGCGCCTGGTCGAGCCGGGCGGGAAGCCTGCGGCAACGCCGGCGGCGGCCGGGTCGATCACCGTCAACCGGCCGCAGGATCGCAAGACCGCGGACACCGGTGCCGCGGGCGTGGCGCCTGCCGCCGCCGCCGCCGCGGTCGCGCCCCGGCGCGGCAGCTGGACCAACTTCCTCATCGCCCTCCTGGCGCTCCTCGTCGCCGGCGCCGGGGTCTCCGCGCCGATCTGGGGGCCGGAGGTCGCCCCCGACATCTACACCAGCCGACAGACGGCCGCGGTCCTCTACGAGACGCGCATTGTCCTCGACGACGCCCGCACCGAGATCGACGAGCTGAACGGCGAGATCGCCGCACTGGCGGCGGCGCGCGATCAGCTGGCCCGGCGCCTGGAAGAGGTCACCGTCGAGGCCCGCGCCACGCGCGACGCCCTGAGCGCCCTGGAGATCCCGACGGAGGTCGACCTCGGCCCTGTCGAAGCACGGCTGGAAGCCCTCGCCGACACCCTCGACGATTTCGACCCGCTGGCGATCGAGGGGCGTGTCGTCGCGCTGGAGGCGCGGCCGATCCTGATCGACCAGCCGGTCGACCTGATGCGCCCGGACCGCGACCTGATCAACCGGGTCGAGGCGCTGGAGCGGCGCCTGGCGGAAGTCGGCACCGGCATTGCGGGCAGCGGCCGCGGGGCCGCCGACATCAGCGTCTATGACGAGCGCCTGCGCGGGCTGGAGGCGAGGTTGGAGGCCGCACGCGCAGCGGTCGGCGAGGTCACCCGGCTGGCCGGCCAGCAGGCACGGCTGGAGGGGGTGGTTGCCGAGGCCGGCGGCCGGCGCCGCCAGCTCGCCGAACGCCTCGACGAGGTGGAGGCGCTGATCGCCGAGATCGCGTCGGCCTCCGCCGACAATGCCGACATGATCGCCCAGTCGGTCGCGCGCGACGTCGCGGCGGAGGCTATCGTGGTCGCGATCGGCCAGCTCCGGGAAGCGATGCTGGCCGGGCGCCCGTTCCGGGCGGAAATCGATGCGCTGAACCGGCTTGCCGGCGACGACCCGGGCATTGCGAGCGTGCTTGCCGGCATCGACGGGGAGGTCGCCGACAGCGGCGCCTTCAACATCGAGGACCTGGCCGCCCAGTTCGACAACCTGGCCTTCCGGCTCGTCGCCACCGCGCGCTTGCGGGAGGATGAGGGCAGCAGCTGGTTGGACCGCGTTCTCCACCAGCTCGACGGCGTTGTCAGCATCAAGTACGACCCGGACCGTGGCACCGACCTGCCGGTAACTATCCCGGAGGTGATCGCGAAGGTGGAACGTGACCTGGACCGGCGCGACATCGCGAGCGCGGTCAACGCCCTGACCGGCGGTGTCGCCGGCTCGCTGATGGCCGAGGTCGAGACCGGGTGGCTCGACTCCGCGCGTAACCGCATGGCGGTCGATCAGGCCGCCGCCGCGTTGTCGCTGATCGCGATCAACCGGCTCGAGCCCGCCGATGCGGAGCGCGCCGAATGAGCCCCTTGCGGATTGTCTGGTTCTTCCTGCGCCTTGTTGTCGTCGTCGCGATCGCGGTTTTCCTGGTGGAAAACCCGGGGGCCGTCGAGGTTCGCTGGTTCGACCTGATCGTCGAAACCTCGGTTGGCATCCTGGTCCTGACGATCGCGGTTCTCTTCATGCTGACCAGCGTGATCTCTCAGGCCTGGACTTGGGTGCTGGAATTCGCCCAGATGCGCCGCGACCGCCGCAACCTGACGGTCCGTCAGCGCGGTCAGCAGGCGGTGATGCAGGGCCTGGTCGCGGTTTCCGCGGAGAACCCGTCGGCGGCGGTCCGCTACGCCCATCAGGCCGAACAGCTGCTCGGCAATGTCGGGCTGGTCGCCCATCTCAACGCCGAGGTCGGGCGCCTGACCGGTGACGAGGCGATGCGCCGGACGAGCCTGATGGAGCTGTCGCGCAATGCCGAGACGGCCTTCATGGGCCTGCGCGAACTGATCGACGATGCCCTTGCCGACGGCAATCTCGACTGGGCGCTGAAGGCCGCCCGGCGGGCACGCAAGCTGCAGCCGAAGAGCCGCTGGGCCCTGGAAACGCTGTTCGCGCTGGAATTGCGCGATGGCGAGGTGGCGGAGGCCGAGCACATCCTGGAGGAGCTTATCCGCCAGGAAGCCATGCCGACCGACGTCGCCAAGCGTCAGCATGCGGCGATCCTGGTCATGCGCAGCCAGCAGGCGGAACAGCAGGGCTTCAACCTCGACGCGCTGGCCCATGCCGAACGGGCGACCCGGATGGCGCCGACCTACGTGCCGGCGGCGGTGCGCTCGGCCCGGCTTCAGGCGAAGGCCGGACGCAACCGCCAGGCGGAGCGCACGGTGGAAACCGCCTGGCGCACCCTGCCCCATCCGGATCTGGCCGTGGTCTGGGGCGATCTCGGCCCGGCGGAGCCGGGCAAGGCGCGTCTCAAGTGGTTCGAGCGCCTGGTGACGCTCAACGCCGAGGGTTTCGAGGGTGAGCTTGCCGCTGCCGAGGCGGCCCTTGCCGCCGGCCTGTGGGACGAGGCACGCGCCCTCCTCAAGGGGCCGCTGGCGCGCGCGCCGTCGGGACGCGCCTACCGGCTCCTGGCATGGCTGGAGCATGGCCAGAACGGCGATGGCGAGGGGGTTCGCAATGCCCTGGCGAAGGCGATCGAGGCCGCACCGGACCCGGCCTGGGTGTGCAGCCATTGCGGCGCCGTCGCGGCCGAATGGAACGCGGTCTGCGGGGAATGCCACTCCTTCGCCAGTCTTGAGTGGCGCGTGCCGAAGCACAGCCGCCGCCATGTCATGATCGCGGCCCCGCCCGGCCTGGCCTCGCTCGGCCTGACCCAAGGCGATGTCAGCCTCACCGACGCGATCAAGGCCAAGCCCCCCGCACCCGATCCCGCCGCCATGGCCAGCGCCGCCTCCTGATCGGGGCAGGGTCCCTCCGCGTGCCCGGTCAGGTGCCCGGTCACACCCGGATCGGCATCTCCTTGGCCAGGCGGTCGAATGCCAGGAGCCCCTGGATGAGCCCTGGCATCGCGTCGATCGAGACCATGTTCGGCCCGTCGGACGGCGCCGAATCCGGATCGTGGTGGGTTTCG
>CAYNIS010000438.1:0-3348 GCA_964397055.1 uncultured Rhodospirillaceae bacterium
GGTTGGTCACGAACAGGTCGTCGCCGACCAGCTGCACCTTGTCGCCGATCGCCTGGGTCAGCGCCTTCCATGCCTCCCAGTCGTCTTCCTGCAGGCCGTCCTCGATAGAGGCGATCGGGTAGCGGGAGACCAGGTCCTGCCAGTAGGCGACCATGCCCGCCCCGTCGAGGCTCTTGCCCTCGCCCTTCAGCTCGTACTTGCCGTTCTCGTAGAACTCGTTGGCGGCGGCATCGAGGGCGAGCACAACATCCTCGCCCGGCTTGTAGCCCGCGGTCTCGATCGCCTTCATGATGAAGCCGAGGGCTTCGTCGGAGGAGCCGACGGCCGGCGCGAAGCCGCCCTCGTCCCCGACATTGGTGTTATGGCCGGCATCCTTCAGCAGTTTCTTCAGGGTGTGAAAGATCTCCGAGCCCCAGCGGATCGCCTCGTCGATCGACGGAGCCCCCACCGGCATCACCATGAATTCCTGGATGTCGACCGGGTTGTCGGCGTGGCTGCCGCCGTTGAGGATGTTCATCAGCGGCACCGGCAGCAGGTGTGCGTAGACGCCGCCGACATAGCGATAGAGCGGCATTTCGAGCTCGGCCGCCGCGGCCTTGGCACAGGCGAGGCTGACGCCGAGGATGGCGTTGGCGCCGAGCCGGCCCTTGTTGGGCGTGCCGTCCAGGTCGATCATGGTCTGGTCGATGGCGATCTGGTCGGCCGCATCCATGCCGGACAGGGCCGCGAAGATCTCTGAATTGACGGCCTCGACCGCCTTCAGGACACCCTTGCCCTTGAAGCGGGCGGGATCGCCGTCGCGCAGCTCAACCGCCTCGTGGGTGCCGGTCGACGCCCCCGACGGCACCGCCGCCCGGCCCTCGGCACCGCTGTCCAGGGTGACATCGACCTCGACCGTCGGGTTGCCGCGGCTGTCCAGGATCTCACGCGCGTAGATGTCGATGATTTCGCCCATCGGACTGCTCCTTTGTGGCTCAGGGTGCCAGCCGGCAGGCCGCCCCCCTGGCAGGCTTCCGACTGGCTCTCATGCGCGTTCGTCTAGCGCGGTTTGCACCCGACGGGAAATGCAAGATTGCGAAATCTGGCCTCAGACCAGTCGCGACTGCTCGACCGCGGCGCGGATGAAGGAGGCGAACAGCGGGTGCGGACGGAACGGGCGCGAGGCGAGTTCCGGATGGAACTGCACGCCGACATACCAGGGATGCCCTGGCAGCTCGACGATCTCCGGCAGGATGCCATCGGGCGACAGTCCGCTGAAACGCAGGCCCGCCCCCTCCAGCGCCTCTCGATAGCCGATATTGACCTCGTAGCGGTGGCGGTGGCGCTCGGCGATGCGGTCGGTGCCGTAGATCTCGCGCACCTGGCTGCCCGCGGCGAGGACGGCGGGATAGGCGCCGAGCCGCATGGTGCCGCCGAGATCGCCGTCGGCCTCGCGCCGCTCGACCTCGTTGCCGCGCACCCATTCGGTCATCAGGCCGACGATCGGGTGCGCGCAGCGGCCGAACTCGGTCGACCCGGCCCCGTCGAGGCCGGCGAGGCTGCGCGCGGCCTCGATCACCGCCATCTGCATGCCGAAGCAGATGCCGAAATAGGGGATCAGCCGTTCGCGCGCGAAGCGGGCCGCCAGGATCTTGCCCTCCGCCCCGCGCTCGCCGAAGCCGCCCGGCACCAGGATGCCGTGGACGTCGGCAAGGCGGTGGATCGGCTCCCCGGTCTCGAACACCTCGGCATCCAGCCATTCGAGATTGATGCGGACGTTGTTGGCGATGCCGCCGTGGACCAGCGCCTCGGCCAGCGACTTGTAGCTGTCGAGCATGGACGTGTACTTGCCGACCACGGCGATGGTGACCGACCCCTCGGGCTGTCGCACCCGGCCGACCAGTTGGCGCCAGGGCGCGAGGTGCGGTGCCGACGCGGTGATGCCGAAGTAGGTCAGGACCTGATCGTCGAAGCCCTGGTCGTGATAGGCGAGCGGCACCGAATAGATCGTGTCGACATCCAGCGCCGTGATCACCCGTTCCTCGCGGACGTTGCAGAACAGCGCGATCTTGCGCTTCTGATCGTCCGGGATCGGCTGTTCGGAACGGCACAGGACAAGTGCCGGCTGGATCCCGACCGACAGCAGTTCCTTGACCGAATGCTGGGTCGGCTTGGTCTTCAGCTCGCCCGCCGCCGCGATGTAGGGCACCAGGGTGACATGGACGAACAGGGCGCGCTCCAGCCCGACCTCGTTGCCGAACTGACGGATCGCCTCCAGGAACGGCAGGCTTTCGATGTCACCGACGGTGCCGCCGATCTCGCAGATGATGAAATCGGCATCCTCCGTCTCGTTGCGGATGAACGCCTTGATCTCGTCGGTGACGTGGGGAATGACCTGGACCGTCGCCCCCAGATACTCGCCGCGCCGCTCCTTGGCGATCACGCTCGAATAGATGCGGCCGGTGGTGATGTTGTCCGACTTCTCGGCATTGACCCCGGTGAAGCGCTCATAGTGGCCGAGGTCGAGATCGGTTTCCGCACCGTCGTGGGTGACGAACACCTCGCCATGCTGGGTCGGGCTCATCGTCCCGGGGTCGACATTCAGGTAGGGGTCGAGCTTGCGCAGGCGGACCTTGTAGCCGCGCGCCTGCAGCAGCGCCCCAAGTGCCGCCGCCGCCAAACCCTTGCCGAGGGAGGAGACGACGCCGCCGGTAACGAAGATGAACCGGGTCAATCGACGGAGAGGGGCACGGACGGCCTCTCATCGTCGCTGGCGGCCGCGTCGGCCGGTGCCCCGCCATCGGTGCCCGTCGCATCGGCGTCGGTGGCATCCGTCCCGGCCGCATCCGTACTGGTGTCGGTCCCCCCGCCGAGGCCGGCATCGTCCAGGGTCGATGCCGGATCGACGGTCGATGTCGGGGCAGAGCCGTCGAGCGCCCCTTCGATGCGGCTGCGCGCCTCGCTCTGGATACCGCCCAGGATCGCCAGGGTGAGCGAAGTCGCCATGAAACCGGCCGCGAGAAAGGCGGTCGTGCGCGTCAGGAAGTTGGCGCTGCCGCGCGGCGTGAACAGCGAGGCTGACGCCCCGCCGCCGCCGAGGCCGAGGCCACCGCCCTCGGACTTTTGCAGGAGAACCATGCCGATGATCGACAGGGCGAGCACGACATGAACAACAAGAATGACGGTATTCAGCAAGACAGGCTCCTTCGGCCGGCAGGGACGCTCACCCGAGCCCCTCTCACTTCGGCGCGGCTTCGGCGATTTTCCAGAAGTCGTCGGCGACCAGGCTGGCGCCGCCGACCAGAACGCCGTCGACATCCGGGGTTGCCAGGATCTCCGCAGCATTGCCCGGCTTGACCGAGCCGCCAT
>CAYNIS010000439.1:0-3345 GCA_964397055.1 uncultured Rhodospirillaceae bacterium
GGGCCGCCGATCGCGCCTCCGCGGCCGCCACCCCGGCCAGGCAGCGGCGCACCATGCCGGCCTTGATCCGGGTCCGGAAGTCGCCCTTGCGTCCGAACGGGCCGTCGCGGGCGACGACCGCGATGCCGGCCCGGGTCACGCGCGCCCAGCCGCCGATGACGGCGAGCCAGGGCACGAAGCAGTCGCGGTGCACCAGGGTCCCGTCGAAGTCGAAGATCGCGGCCCCCGTGTGCCCGCCGGGGTCCGCTTCTTCGGCAGCCACGGCCGGCGATCCCGCCCGCGCCAGGTGGCGGTCGTCAGGCGAGGTCGAATTCCGCCGGGTCGAGGTCGAGTTCGCGGCAGATCTCGCGCACGACCTGCTTTTCGTCATTGTCGAAGTCGCCGTCGGCGGCGCCGATGGCACAGCATACGCGGACCATCAGCTTCGCCTGGTCGGCCTTGCCCTTGAGCTTGGCGATGACCTGCAGGGCCTCGGCCTTGCCGATCGAATGGTCGAATTCGAACTTGCCGACGGTCTTGTTGAAGACCTCGATGATGTCTTCGGTCTTGAACACCTTGAGCGCGTCGGACTGCTGGATGAAGCCCAGCATCTTCTGCTTCTCGGTCGCGTCGATCGAGCCGTCGGCGGCCGAAACCAGGGCGCAGCCGGCGACCACCGCTTCCATGAAGCTGCGGTTCTGGAACTTCTGAACCTCGGCGGCGAGCTTCGAGCGCTGCTCGTTGATCCAGTTCATCACCATGGCGGGGCTCTCCTTGAGATCAAAGGTGGGTCCGTGACGGCGGGCGGCACGCTCACAGATGCTGCTGCATCACCGGCAGCAGTTCCTTGAACGTGCGCCCGTTGGCGATCTCCCCGATCGCCTGCATGTTCCAGCCGCCGCCCTCGCGATAGACCTTGGCCATGACCTGGGCGGTGTGGTTGCCGCTGCCGGTCAGCGAGTAGCGCGCGATCTCCTGCCCGGTGGCCGCGTCGACCATCCGGCAGAAGGCGTTTTCGATCTCGGCGAAGGTCTCGCCGGTGAACGAGTTGACGACGAACATCAGGTTGACGACGCCGACCGGCACCTTGTCGAGCTCGACGATGATCTGCTCGTCGTCACCCTCGCCGGCGCCGGTGCGGTTGTCACCGGTGTGCTGGACCGAGCCGTCCTTCGAGCGCAGCTGGCGGAACCAGATCTGGTCGGCGATTTCGCCCTTGGCGTCGAACATGACGCAGGACGCGTCAAGGTCGATCGACTTGGTGCCGCCGAAGAAGCCCATCAGCCCGGTCGCCTTCTTGGCGTCCCAGCCGAGGCCCATGACGACCTTGGTCAATGTGGTGCCCGCGGTCTTCTCGAGCGAGATCGACTGCCCCTTGGAGAGCGATACCATCGGCTTTCCCCCCGCCATCGGTTCGGTGTCCTGAACGCGAGACGTACGCGATTCGCGCCGCGAATGCCAGAGCGTGGCGGATCCCGATCGCCGGCAGGCGTCCGGCCTTCGCTTTACCCGTCGCGGGACGATCGGTTATGGCTTTCGCCGTATCGCGGCACACCCATTCGTGCCCGCCCAACCGTCACAAGGGGGCTGACGCCATGTCCACCGGGCGCCGGATCATGATCGCCATTGGCCTCGTCGTCGCCGTCATCGTCATTGCGTTCTTTGAATACTACCTGCCGCGGTCCGTGGTCATGGAGATCACCGGCGTCGAATACCGGCCGATCGGCGGCAGTGCCGACGAGGCGTCGACGAGTGCCGGTCAGCAGAATGTCGGGGTGTCCTTCATCACGGCGAAGAACCCGGAAGACGCCAACGACACCATGGAGTTCTTCAACACCGACGCCGGCCTCTACCTCAAATTCGACGCCGGCAGCGTGCACAGCCAGGCCAACGCCCTGAACGGCGAGCCGGCGCTCATCACCTTCTACGGTTGGCGCTGGGCTATCCTGTCGATCTACCCGAATGTGATCAGCGTCCAGCAGGCGGATGCCGACACCTCGACCTTCCCGTACTTCAAGATCGTCTTCTACGTCCTGTTCGCGGCCGCCCTGGTCTGGCTCTACCGGCGTGTGCGTCGCCTGTTCGGCGGTGGTGCGGCGGCCGCCGCCCCGGCGTCGAGCGACAGCAACACGAGCCCGCCCGACGGCGGCCCGTCGGCTGCCTGACCCCTTTCGCTGCGTCCGGATCCCAGATGTCGACCATCGCGCGGCACCAACGTGCCCTTCTCCACCTCGCCTTCATCACCTCGGCCAGCGACGGCCAGATCAGCGATACCGAGATCGGCATGATCGGCCGGCTGGTCGGTCGGCTGCCGGTGTTCGACGGCATCGACCCGGCAAGCGTCGTCCAGATCGGCGAGGAGAGTGCCGCCCGGCTCGCGGCGGCCGAGGACCTGGATGAGGCGGTGGCCGAGGCGGTCGACGGCATGCCTCAGGAAATGCGCGAGACCGCCCTGGTCATCGCCTGGGAGGTCGCCGCCGCCGACGGCCATGTCGAGCCGGAGGAGAAGCGCTTTCTGGAGGTGATCCGCGAGCACCTTGCCCTCGACCCGCTGGTCGCCGGGGCTCTCGAATACGGGGTCACCGTGCGCCGGCGCGAAGCCCCCGACCCCGACCCGATCGAGCCCGAGAGCGCCGTCCAGCCCGCCTGAGAAGGCGCGCGTTTCAAGAAACCTCTCCGGACAGGGCGGCGGCGTGGCGGCCGGCGGCGATACCGCCCTCGACCCCGAAGATCTCCGCGCGCGCCTTGACCATGCGTGCCCAGCGGGCATGGGTCGCCCCCTCGCACATCGTGTCGTGCATGCGGAACACCGCCGGGCTTTCCGGGATCAGCATGGCCTCCGCCATGTCGAGGTCGGCGCGGGCGACCCGATAGGCGGCCTCGATCAGCGGCACCTGGGCGGGGTGGACGGCGGTCTTGCCGACCAGCCCGTGTTCCAGATCGCGGGCGACCTCCTCCCGCAGGACGGTGCTGTGCGCCAGTCCCTCGAACACCGGGGCGGTCAGTGCGAAGCCGTGCGGGGCGAATGTCGCGACCAGCATCGCGATGGTCGGCCCGATCGGGCTGTCGTAGATGGTGCGGGTCGGCGCCCGGCGCACGCCCAGCACGTTCAGGAGGTCGTTGCCGCCGATGCGGATGGCAAGGATTCGGCCGCGCACGCGGTCGGTCTCCAGGACGTGGCGCAACCCCGTCATCTCGGCCGGGTCGAACGCCTCCGTCGTCTCCAGGGTCGGCATCAGGAGGAACGGGTCGCGTTCGGTCAGGAGGTCGAGATAGGCCTGGATCGAGCGCGCATTGACCTTGGGCAGCACGAAACCGTCGATCGCCCCGATCCCGCGCGCCGCCATCAGGCGTCCCATCACGAAC
>CAYNIS010000440.1:0-3344 GCA_964397055.1 uncultured Rhodospirillaceae bacterium
CGGCGGATCGCCCGGTCGCCGACCGCCCCGCGCCCACCCATGACGAAGCGCCGCTCGGCATCCTTCCGGAAATAGACGAGAAGGCGGCGGGAGTCGGTGGGGGAATGTCCCTGGGGTAGGATCGACCGGCCGATGTTGTCGCTCAGCGGCTCGGTCGCGACCTGGACGGAGGTGACGGGCACCACCGACCGGGCGAGCGGGGCCATCAGGTCGCCGGTATAGGCGTTGGTGCAGATCACCGCACGTCCGGCCCGCACCTGACCGCGATCCGTCGTCGCGACGATATGGTAGCCATGGTCCTTGACGGCGTTCACGCGGGAATTGGCGCATAGCCGGGCGCCCGCCTTGTGCGCGGCCATCGCCAGGCCCAGCGCATAGTTCAGCGGATGCAGGTTGCCGCCGCGGCGGTCGATGACACCGCCGACATAGTCGTCCGCGCCGAGCAGGTCGGCCATCTCCCCGGGGCCGACCGGATCGACCGCCGCCCCGGTGTCCCGCCATTGCCGGGCGATCCCCTCCAGCCTGGTGCGCATGCGCGGCGTGTGGGCGGCCCGGATCCAGCCGCATTGCACGGCGTTGCAATCAATCCCGTGGCGCTTGACCAGGTCGAAGACCAGATCGCCGGACGCCGCCGTGCGTTTCAGCATCCGGCGCCCGAGATCGTCGCCGAACTTCCGGATCAGCTCCTCCGGGTCCCACTTCAACCCCGGATTGACCTGCCCGCCATTGCGGCCGGAGGCGCCCCAGCCCGGGGTCTCCGCCTCCAGGAGGGTCACGCCGATGCCCTTCTCCGCGAGGTGAAGGGCTGTCGAGAGCCCGGCGAACCCGCCGCCGACCACGACCACGTCGGTCTCCTCCTCGCCCTCCAGCGGCGGACATGGCGGCAGGGCGTTCGCGGTCGCCGACCACAGACTGTTGGCAAGCGTTTCCCGTTCATTGGCGATCGGACGGGGAGGTGTCTCCATGTCGCAGGCGTTCCTTCGAGCGTGTCGGGGCTGCGGATCGGCCGCGAACCGTCCTCCAGATTGGCAAACGAAGGCGGCCCTTTACACCCGCAAACCCTCCAGGCACCGGAAAAGCGCATCTCGACAGCCGCACCGGGCAGAGGCTCTGATACGGTCTTCGATCACGGTCCCCGCAGCCACATGGTTCTCGCGACATGAGCACACTTCCGACCTCGGCCCGCGCCGTCATCATCGGCGGCGGCGTATCCGGCTGTTCGGTCGCCTATCATCTGGCGAGGCTCGGCTGGACCGACGTCATCCTCCTGGAGCGCAAGCAGCTGACCTGCGGCACGACCTGGCACGCCGCCGGCCTGGTCGGCCAGTTGCGCGGCAGCCAGAACATGACGCGGCTGGCGAAATACTCGACCGACCTCTACGCCGAGCTGGAACAGGAAACCGGCATGGCCACCGGCTTCCGCCAGACCGGGTCGATCACGGTGGCCCTGACCGATCATCGCAAGGAGGAGATCCTCCGCTCCGCCAGCCTTGCCCGCGTCTACGGGGTCGAGGTCGAGGAGATGTCCCCGGCCGAGGTCGGGAAGCGCTACCCGCATCTCAACATCGACGGCGTCACCGCCGGCGTCTGGCTGCCCAAGGACGGCCAGGCCGACCCGACCAACATCGCCCTCGCCCTCGCACGCGGTGCCCGCGACCGCGGGGCAAGGGTCGTCGAGGGGGTCAAGGTGACCGCCGTCACCCGGAAGGACGGGCGGGTCACCGGCGTCGACTGGGAGAAGGACGGCGAGCGCGGCCATGTCGCAACGGACAACGTCGTCAACTGTGCCGGCATGTGGGCGCGCGACCTTGCCGAGAGGGTTGGGGTCAGCCTGCCGCTGCACGCCTGCGAGCACTTCTACATCGTCTCCGAGGTGATCGAGGGCCTGGGCCAACTGCCGGTCCTGCGCGTGCCGGACGAGTGCGCCTACTACAAGGAAGACGCCGGCAAGATGATGCTCGGCGCGTTCGAGCCGAAGTCGAAGCCCTGGGGCATGGACGGCATCCCGGAGGACTTCTGCTTCGACGAGTTGCCGCTGGATTTCGATCATTTCGAACCGATCCTGGCATCCGCCGTGAACCGCATGCCGATCCTGGCGACGACCGGCATCCATACCTTCTTCAACGGCCCGGAAAGCTTCACGCCCGACGACCGCTACTATCTGGGCGAGGCACCGGAGCTCGCCGGCTACTGGGTCGCCGCCGGCTACAACTCGATCGGGATCGTCTCCTCCGGCGGGGCGGGCATGGCGCTCGCCCAATGGATGAACGACGGCGAGCCGCCGTTCGACCTGTGGGAGGTCGATATCCGCCGCGCCCAGCCGTTCCAGCGCAACCGGCGCTACCTGCGCGAACGGGTGAGCGAGACGCTGGGCCTGCTCTACGCCGACCACTACCCGCATCGCCAGCCGGAAACCGCACGCGGCGTGCGCCGGTCGGTGCTGCACGAGCAACTGAAGGCGCGCGGGGCCGTGTTCGGGGAGACCGCCGGCTGGGAACGCGCCAATTGGTTCGCCCGCGACGGCCAGGAACAGGCCTATCGCCATGACTGGCAGGGGCAGAACTGGTTCGACAACCAGCGCGCGGAACACATGGCGCTGCGCGAGGGCGTCGGCCTCCTCGACATGTCGTCCTTCGGCAAGATCCGGGTGGAGGGGCCGGACGCCTGCACCTTCCTGCAGATGCTTTGCGCCAACCAGATGGACGTCGCCGCCGGGCGCATCGTCTACACCCAGATGCTGAACCGGCGCGGCGGGATCGAATGCGACCTGACCGTCACGCGGCTGAACGAGACTGCCTATTTCCTGGTGGTTCCCGGGGCGACGCTGCAGCGCGACCTCGCCTGGCTCCGGCGCCATGTCGGCGACCACGTCGTCGTCATCACCGATGTCAGTTCGGCGGAGACGGTGCTGCCGCTGATGGGGCCGAAGGCGCGTGACGTGCTCGCGGCGTGCTCTCCCGACGATTTCTCCAACGCGGCCCACCCCTTCGGCCTTGCGAGGGAGATCGAGATCGGGATGGGGCTCGCCCGGGCGCACCGGGTGACCTATGTCGGCGAGCTTGGCTGGGAGCTCTATGTCCCGACCGACCAGGCCGCCCATGTGTTCGAAACGCTGATGGAGGCCGGTGCCGCCCACGGTCTCAAGCTGTGCGGGCTGCACGCCATGGACAGTTGCCGGATCGAGAAGGCGTTCCGCCATTTCGGCCACGACATCACCGACGAGGACCATGTGCTGGAGGCCGGCCTGGGGTTCGCCGTGAAACCCGACAAGGGCGGCTTCATCGGGCGGGAGGCGGTCCTGCGCAAGAAGGAGGCCGGGCTCGACCGGCGCCTGGTGCAGTTCC
>CAYNIS010000441.1:0-3334 GCA_964397055.1 uncultured Rhodospirillaceae bacterium
GCGTGAACGGGGCGAGGTCGATGCGCACGGACCGGGCCGCGGGTCCCTCGCCGATGACCAGGTCGAGCTGGTAGTCCTCCATCGCCGGGTAGAGGATTTCCTCGACCGCCGGATTCAGGCGGTGGATCTCGTCGATGAACAGGACGTCGCGGGCTTCGAGGTTGGTGAGGATCGCGGCGAGGTCGCCGGCGCGCAGGATCACCGGGCCGGAGGTCGCGCGGAAGCCGACGCCCAATTCGCGGCTGACGATGTGGGCGAGGGTGGTCTTGCCCAGGCCCGGCGGGCCGGACAGGAGGACGTGGTCGAGGGGTTCCGAGCGCGCGCGGGCAGCGCCCACGAACACGCCGAGGTTCTGGCGCAGCTTCGGCTGGCCGATGAATTCCGCCAGGGTCTCCGGCCGCAGCGACTTCTCGGCACGGTCGCCGGGCTGGCTGTCGGCGCCGGTCAGCCGTTCCGGCGGCGCACTCACCGGCTCAGTTCCTTCAGGCCGCCGCGGATCAAGGCGGCGAAGTCGGCGTCATCGCCCAGGCTGGCGCGGGCAGCACCGACCGCCGAAAAGGCATCCGAGGCGCTGTAGCCGAGATTGACGAGGGCCGAAACCGCCTCGTCATTTGGGGCTGTGTCCGGGGTCTCGGCGGCGGCCGGGCTCGTCGCGACCGGTACTGCGGCAACCGGTGCCACGGTCGGTCCCATGCCGGCGGCGGCGTCCGACAGTTCGGCGACCAGCCGGCCGGCGAGCTTCGGGCCGACCCCCTCGGCGGCGGTCAGCGCCCGCTTGTCCTTCGCCGCCAGGGCGAGGCGCAAGCGATCGGCGTCGAGCGCGGACAGGATCGCGAGCGCGACCCGCGCACCGACGCCCTGGATGCGCGTCAGGCGGCGGAACCAAGCCCGCTCCGCCGCATCGGCGAAGCCGTAGAGGGTGATCTGGTCCTCGCGCATGTGGGTTTCGACCATGACCGAGACCGGGCCGGCGCGACCCGCCAGCCGGCGCAGCGTGGTCGCCGAGGCCTGGATCAGATAGCCGACCCCGGCGACGTCGATGATCGCCCAGTCCTCGCCGCTGCTGTCGACGGTGCCGGTCAGCTTCGCGATCACCGCCGGCCCCCCGATGCCCGGCTCCCGGCAACTCGGTCACCGGCGGCGACCCGGTCGGTGGTGCCGGCATGGTGGGCATGGCAGATGGCGACGGCCAGGGCGTCGGCGGCATCGGCACTCCAGCGGTCCGCCGTCCCGGCGCCGAGAAGCATCCGCACCATCATCTGGACCTGTTCCTTTTCGGCATTGCCGGTGCCGACCACCGACTTCTTGACCAGTTTGGTCGGGTACTCCGCAACGGGAATGCCGGCCCGGGCGGGGATCAGGAGGGCCACCGCCCGCGCCATGCCGAGCTTCATCGTGGCGTCGGCATTGCGGTTCACGAAGGTCTCCTCGACCGCGGCCGCATCGGGCTGCTGGTCCGCCATCACCGCGTCCAGCCCGTCATGGAGTTCGAGCAGCCGGTCCTGCAGCGGCAGCCCGTCGGTCGAATTCACCGTGCCGGCGGCGACCAGGGAAAGGCGGCTGCCGCTTGCGATGATGATCCCCCAGCCGGTGTGCCGCAGCCCGGGGTCGAGGCCGATGATCCGCATGGGGCCGCGGCGGCTCAGGCCGTCAGCCGCTGCAGGATCTCCTCCGGCAGGTCGAAATTGGCGGTGACGTTCTGGACGTCGTCGTTGTCGTCGAGCACGTCGAGCAGCTTCAGGAGTGTCGTCGCGGTGTCCTCGTCCGGTGTCGTCGTGGTCGACGGCTTCCAGGCGAGGCCGGCCGTCTCCGCCGGGCCGAAGCGTTCCTCGAGGGCGTCACGGGCCGCAGCGAAGTCGTCGACGGTGGTGACCACCTCGTGACCGCTGTCGTCGGAGCTCACGTTGTCGGCCCCGGCCTCGACCGCGGCTTCGAACATGGCGTCGGCATCGGCGGTTTCGGCCGGGTAGATGATCTGGCCGACCCGGTCGAACATGAAGCTGACCGAGTTGGTCTCGCCCATTGCTCCGCCATGCTTGGAGAACGCGGAGCGGACTTCCGCTGCGGTCCGGTTGCGGTTGTCGGTCAGGGCCTCGACGATGACGGCGACCCCGCCGGGTCCGAAGCCCTCGTAGCGGATCTCCTCGTAAACCGTGTCGTCGCCGCCCGGGCTGCCCTGCTTGATCGCGCGGTCGATGCGGTCCTTTGGCATGTTGGCTCCGCGCGCGGCGGTGATCGCCGCCCGCAGCCGCGGGTTCATCGCCGGGTCGGGCAGGCCCGACTTCGCCGCCACGGTGATCTCGCGGGCGATCTTGTTGAACGCTTTGGCGCGCTTGGCATCCTGGGCACCCTTGCGGTGCATGATGTTCTTGAACTGGGAATGGCCCGCCATGGCCCCTATCGACCCTCTCGTCACCTTGCAACTTGGTTCGCGCCGCCGGTCGCCCTGTCGCGCTCGGCCCGGCCCGCGTTTCGTCCCCCAGGGTGGGGTCGGGTGTGGTTGCCGTTCAAGCCCGGATGCGCTCAGCCGGCGGTCCTTAACCACTGGAATTGACCGTGCGGTTCCAATAGTCGCAAGGTCTGCTAGAGTAAAGTCGTGGGAGGGCTATCGGATATCCGGGTTCCCCGGGATTGTGCCGCCGGTTGAACCGGCAGTCCGAGTGGTATTGGATCGGGGCTGATGGGCATCCCCTATGCGCGCGCTGGCTGAACGAGAGACGGCTTGGGATGGCCTATAACTTCGACAATGTCAGCGCTGTGGTGGCCGACGACAACCGCTATATGCGGGGATTGATCAAGGACATATTGCAGACCTTCGGCATGCGTATGATCTACGAGGCTTTGGACGGCGATCGGGCCTTCGAGTTGTGCAAGGAGCACGTGCCCGACATCGTGATCGCCGACTGGTTCATGGAACCGACCGACGGCGTCACCCTGACACGATTGCTGAGGCGCCACCCGTCGAGCCCGAACCCCTATGTCCCGATCGTCATGATCACCGGCTTCGCCGATCTGGAACGCGTGACCGAGGCGCGGGACGCGGGCGTGACCGAGTTCGTGGTCAAGCCGTTCACCGCCCGGGCGATCTATACCCGCCTGGTGGAAGTGATCGAAAGACCACGCAGTTTCATCCGCACGCCGACCTATTTCGGGCCGGATCGGCGTCGCAAGCTGATGGAAGACTATGCCGGGCCGGAGCGGCGCAAGACCCGCCCGCGTGCCGTGACCGTGCGCGGCGTGCCGGGAGCGCG
The DNA here is from genome assembly GCA_964397055.1 of uncultured Rhodospirillaceae bacterium. Lineage (GTDB taxonomy): Bacteria > Pseudomonadota > Alphaproteobacteria > CAYNIS01 > CAYNIS01 > CAYNIS01. The sequence goes on from CAYNIS010000441.1 coordinate 3,252, forward strand.
GCGCACGGCCGGCGCCGAGGCGGCGTCCCATGAAGCCGAGGCGTCCTCCCATGGATTGTCGCGCAATTCTTTTGTAGGCCCCG
>CAYNIS010000442.1:0-3333 GCA_964397055.1 uncultured Rhodospirillaceae bacterium
GGTCGGTCGCCGCCCGCGTCGCCGGTTCCGTTGCGCGATCGGTCACCGCACATCCCCCTCAACGGCGGAACGATCGCCAGCCGCAGGGGCCGAAAGGCGCCGGCCGAGCCGCACCGCGGTGTGGCCCGCGACCAGGACCTGGGACGGCATGATCAGAATGCAGTCGTCATAGGGGGTCACCACCGGCCGGTCCCCGTCAAAGGCGATGACCGTCCCGGCAGCGGGAATGCAGTCGAGGCTGGCGACCCGATCGGCGAACCGGAACGGCCGGTCGGCGGCCACCGTCAGCGTTTCGGTGACTTCGATTTCGACGTCCATGGTTTCTTCCGCCAGCCGATCGCAAGGTGCCGTGGCCGGATCGGCCGGCGGCTCGATCAGTCCCAAGCGGACCAGGAAGCGTTCGACGGCGTCGGCAGCGACCGCCGGGGTGCCCGCGGCCCAGTGCTGTCCGGCTTCCAGGAGAATTGCCGCGGCCGTCCCCTGCGGTTCGACGAAACGGGTGTAGTCGATGAGACGCGGGCCACCGGAGTGCCCGCCATCGGCAACGATGGTCCGGGGAGCGCCGAGCTTGCGCGCCAGCGCCCGACCGCGCGCGGCCGGACCGGACATGATCATGGCGGGGCTGGGCTGCTGCATCGAATGCAGATCGAGGAGGAAGTCCGCCGTGTCGATGATCGGCTGAAGCTCTCGGGCCCGGTCGAGTTCCGCCGACCGGTAGGGCCCGTCGAGCAGGTCCGGATGCCAAAGGCGGTTCATGTCCTGGTCGAGGAAACGGGACCGGTTGGGCTGGCTGGGGTCGAAACGGTTAAACGCCGCGACATTGGCGAAGACGAGCGTGATACGGCCGGCAATCGGTGCCGGGTTGCGACGCAAGAGGCCCGCGAGCGCGATGGCGCCGCTGAACTCGTTGCCGTGGATGAGGGCGGTCACGACCGCGTGCGGGCCGGGTGACGCCCCCGTGAACGACCACACGTACGGCGTTCCGGTGTTTCCGTCCGCCAGATCGCCGATATCCGGCGGCATGACCTCGATGCGCGGGGGCACCGGCCCGTCCCGCCGCGGACGTCCTCCGGGGGATACCCTGGAGCTGCCGCTGAAGTCCGGCGGGAAGGGCGTTCCGGTCATTCAGGCGCGTGCCGCGTCTGCCGCGACCCGCATGCGGACGATCCGGTCAGGATTGCTGACCGCGCCGTTGTTGCCGCGATCGCCCTTCTTGATCTTGTCGACCGCGTCCATCCCGCTGATCACCTCTCCCCAGGCCGTGTACTGGCCGTCGAGGAAGTGGCTGTCGGCGAGGACGATGAAGAACTGGCAGTCGCCGGAGTCGGGATTGTTGGTGCGGGCCATGGAGACAACGCCGCGATCATGCGGGATGTCGTTGAACTCCGCCTTCATCTTCACCCCGGTGCCGCCGGTTCCGGTGCCGGTCGGGTCGCCGCCCTGGGCCATGAACCCCTCGATCACCCGGTGGAAGACGACACCGTCATAGAAGCCCTGGCCCGCCAGTTCCTTGATTCGGGCGACATGGTTCGGCGCCTTGTCGGGGCGCAGACGGATCGTCACCGTCCCGTGGTCCAGATCGAGGATGAGCAGGTCCTCGGCATTGGTGGTCGGGGCGTCGTGCGAAATCGTCATTCGGCCAAGGCTCCTCAAAAGCGCGCGCGCGGAAAATCGAAGACGTCCAAGCCGGCTGCCGGAAGGCTGGCGGCCAACGGTGAACGACGGGCGCCGAACCGGTGCTGGCATCCGCCGTCGGGGCTGAGACTAGTCGCCCGAGGGCGCGCGGTCGACAATTCACAGAGTTTGGAACTAAAGTCACCCTATAGGGGGGTCTTTTGGGGTCCCTGCACGACAAGTGGAATGCCCGTGGTCTTAACCATTCCAGAGGTGCTCACCTGGGTCGATCCGACCGGGGAGACGGCACCGGTCGTCTTCGATAGCCCGCATTCAGGTCGCGCCTATCCGGCCGACTTCGACCACGCCTGCCCGATGGACGAGCTTCGCCAGGCCGAGGACTCCTTCGTCGACCAGTTGTTCGCCAGCGCCCCCGATGCCGGCGCCTGGCTGCTCCTTGCCCACTTTCCGCGCAGCTACCTGGACGTCAACCGGGCCCCCGACGACATCGACCCCAAGCTTCTGTCGACCCCCTGGCCGCTGCCGATCGTCCCGTCGGAAAAGGCGCGTCTTGGAATCGGGCTCGTCCGGCGCCTGTGCCGCCCGGGGATGCCGATGTACCAGCGCCTGCTGACACCCGACGAGATACGCCATCGCCTCGACCGGTACTACTGGCCCTACCACCAGCAGCTTGAATCGCTTCTGGATGACGCACACGGGCGGTTCGGGATGGTCTGGCACATCAACTGCCATTCGATGCCGTCCCTGTCGGGCATTACCGGCGGGCGCGGCTGGCATCGTGCCGACTTCGTGCTGGGCGACCGCGACGGCACGACCTGCCGGCGCGACTTCACCCGCTTCGTCGCCGAAACCCTGATCGGCTACGGCTACTCGGTGGCGATCAACGACCCCTACAAGGGGGTGGAACTGATCCGCCGGCACGGCCGCCCGGGCTACGGGCGCAATGCTCTCCAGATAGAAGTCAACCGCAAGCTCTACATCAACGAGCGCACGCTGGAGCGGACCGCCGGGTTCGAGCCTCTGGCGGCCGACATCGGACGCCTGTGTCAGGCCATCACCGACTACGCCCGCGCGCAGGCGACCTCCGCGATGGCGGCTGACTGACAGGGGTGGTTCGCCGCCGATCCGTCAGTCGGCCGGCGCCATCGGTCCTTCCCCTTCGAAGAACCGCGGCCATGTCGCCATCAGCGCCGCGTCGAGGTCGCCCAGAGTGACCGGCAGGCCGAGGCCGACGAGCGACGTCACCCCGTGTTCGGCGATGCCGCAGGGCACGATGCCGTCGAAATGGCTGAGGTCCGGATCGACGTTGACGGCGAGTCCGTGGAACGAGACCCATCGTTTCACCCGGATGCCGATGGCCGCGATCTTCGCCTCGTGGCCGGGCCGCCCGTGGGCCGCGAGGTCGACCCAGATGCCGACCCGCCCCTCGCGCCGCTCGCCCCGGATGGTGAACCGGTCGAGCGCGGCGATCACCCAGTCCTCTAGCGTCGCGACGAAGCGGCGGAGGTCGGGCCGGCGGCGTTTCAGGTCGAGCATCAGATAGACGACCCGCTGGCCCGGCCCGTGATACGTCAACTGGCCGCCGCGCCCGGTGGCATACACCGGCAGCCTATCCGTTTTCAGGTCGGCCATGTCGGCGCTGGTGCCGGCGGTGTAGAGCGGCGGATGTTCGAGCAGCCAGACCAGTTCCGGCGCCGC